>JAJYDP010000778.1 GCA_021777365.1 Chloroflexota bacterium
CCACCACGGCGTCGTCCTGGCCCAGTGTTGATCGCGTCCGAAAACTGACCCAGGTAGCGCCGGAAAACTGACCCACTCCCGAGCGGAGCATCCGTATCCTCCTCGTGGCCAGCAGCCATGAGGAGGGGTAGGGAGATGATCACCGTGGAGGAGTGGACCACGATCCGGGGCCTGCACGCGCAAGGCAAGTCGATCCGGGGCATCGCCCGGGAGTTGTCGCTGACGCGCAACACGGTGCGGGCCGCACTGCGGCGGGACGGGCCACCGGTGTACCGACGACCCAAGCGCCCCAATCCCAAGCTCGTCCCCTTCGCCGACGAGATCCGGCGCATGCTGTTCGAGGAGCACTTCATCGGCACGCGCATCTACCGGGAACTCCACGCCCAGGGCTACACCGGCGGGATGACCGCCCTCTACGCCTACCTGCGTGGGCTCAAGCGCCTGGCCCCCGATCCGCGGCTGACGGTGCGCTTCGAGACGGCGCCCGGCCAGCAGGGGCAGTTCGACTGGTCGCCCTACACCGTCGTGCTCGGCGGTCAGCCGACGAAGGTCATCGTCTACGGCCTGACGCTGGGTTACAGCCGGCGCAAGGTCTACTGGCCGAGCCTGGATGAGACCCAAGCGTCGATCTTCGAGGCGGTGCAGGCGAGCTTCGCGCACCTCGGTGGGGCGCCCAAGGAGGTGCTGGTCGATAACGCCAAGGCGTTCGTGACCGATGCCAACCCGCGCCACTTCGCCTGGAACCCCGCCTTCCTGGAACTGTGCGGCCACTACGCCGTCCAGCCGGTGGCCTGCCAGCCGGCGCGGCCGCGCACCAAGGGCAAGGTGGAGCGGCCGTTCTTCTACCTGGAGCAGCACTTCATCAAGGGCCATGCCTGGGCCAGCTTTGAGGCGTTCCACGCCGGGCTGCGCGCCTTCATGGCCGAGGACCTCGATCCGCGGGTGCACGCCACGACCGGCGAGGCGCCGCGAGAGCGCTTCGCCCGGGAGCAGGGGGCGCTCACCCCGCTGCCGACGCACCCGTTCCTGAGCAGCCGGGAGGCGCTGCGGCAGGTGAGCTGGGACTGCCTGATCTCCTGGCAGGGCAGCCGCTACTCAGTCCCCTGGACGGCGGCCGGTACCCAGGTCTGGGTGCGCCCCGTCCAGGGGCGCCAGCTCGTGGTGCGCGACCAGGGCGGGGTGGAGTTGGCGCGCCATCCGTTGGCGACGCAGAAGGGCATCACCGTCAGTGAGCCGCACCACTACGACGGACTGCGGGCCGGCCTGCCCAAGACCCGGGTCGTGCTGACCGATGTCTTCCTGGCGCGCTTCCCGGACCACGGCTGGTTCCTCGCGGAGCTGTTCGCCGCGCACCGGCCGAACGGGGTGGCCCACCTGCGGGCCATCGTGGGGCTGGCCGAGCTCTACCCGACCGAGCGGCTGGTGGCCGCCTTCGCCGCCGCGCGCCAGTACCGCAGCTACGCCCACGGCTTCATCCGCGGCGTCCTGGAGGCCGGCGGACCGGCACCCGCCCCGGCGGACGCGCACCGCCCAGTGCCGCCGCCCGTCGCCGACCTGGGCGTCTACCAACGGATCCTGGAGGCGGCCCGATGAGTGAGACGGAGCACCTGCGTGCCAACCTCAAGAAGCTGGCGCTGCCGACCATCGCCGACGTCTTCGAAGCCGAGGCCACCAAAGCCGCCAAGAGCGAGCTGAGCTACACCGCCTTCCTCGCGCGGCTCGTCGCCGAGGAGCTGGCCGCGAAGATCGATCGCTCGGTCGGCATCCGCCTGGCCAAAGCCGGCTTCCCGGTGCTGCGGACGCTGGACGCGTTCGACTTCAGCTTTCAGCCGGGCCTCGCGGCACCGCGCATCCGGGAACTGGCGACGCTGGGGTTCCTGAGCCGGGCGGAGAACGTGGTGCTGGTCGGTCGCCCCGGCGTGGGCAAGACCCACTTGGCCATCGGACTCGCCGTCGCCGCCTGCCAGGCGCGCAAGCGGGTGCGTTTCCTGGCGGCGGCCGACCTGCTCGACCAGTTGCTGGCCGCCGAGGTCACCCATGGATTAGCGAAGTTCATCGAGACGCTGGGCCGGCTCGACGTGCTGGTGCTCGACGAGCTGGGCTACCTGCCGATGGATGCCCACCGGGCGAACCTGCTGTTCCAGCTCGTGAGCCATCTCTACACCCGCGCCTCGCTGATCGTCACCACCAACGTGCCCTTCGAGGCCTGGGGCAAGCTCTTCGACGGCGACGAGGTCATCGCCGCCGCCATCCTCGACCGGCTCTTGCACTACAGCCATGTCTTCCTGATCACCGGCCCGAGCTATCGGATGAAGGGCAAGACGCTTGATTCGCGAACGGAGGCCACCCATGATGACCGTGGTCTGACGACGACCGGGGTGGGTCAGCTTTCAGGCGACAAGGTGGGTCAGTCATAACGCGAAATCAACAGTATACGGCAGTCACATTGGCCAGCGGAGGGGCAACCTACCGCGGGACCTTCTTGCCAGGCCGACTGCAAATATGTGTGGACCATGATGTGGCGAGGTTTGGGCCGTCACACGTCACGATGACGTAGGCGCCGGTCGAGGTGTGTGTCTGCACCTGCTGGCCGTCGACGAAGAGCGTGCAGGTCACGTCGCCTGAGTCGTGCTGGTTCTGCGCCGACACGTAGAGGAACGTGCCGGGCTGGACGTTCTCGAACACCTTGTCCCAGTCGCCGGTGTAGTTGCCGACCTCCTCCTGGCCGCCGTCTGGCGTGCTATAGGTGGACACCTCGCCAGAGGAGGGGGTACACATTCCGGTCGTTTCGTTGACGAATAGCCCCCGCCGGGTGAGCATAGCGGCCGCGTGACCTATCACGAGGTGCCGATGCGTTCGCGCGGTCCGCGCCGCCACTCGCGATGGGGAGAGAGGCATGCCGGCGGCCAAACGGCTCCGGCGTCCGCCCACGGACGACTGGGCCCAGCTCCAGCTCTACGTCGGCTTCCCCG
>JAJYDP010000779.1 GCA_021777365.1 Chloroflexota bacterium
TCGTCTGCGACGAGCAGGATTCCGTGGCGTGTCGCGATCTCCCGGAGGCGCGGCAGGAAGCCCGCCGGGGGTACGACGTACCCGCCCTCGCCCAGCACGGGCTCGACGATGAAAGCCGCGACCTTCGACGGCTGCACGATCTGCGCGAACAGCAGCTCGAGCTGGGCCTCCCAGTCGCATGTGCACGCGGACGGATCGTGGGGGCCGCCCGCGGCGCGGTAGCAGTACGGGTAGGCGGTGTGGTACACGGAGGACGGCAGCGGCTCGAACGCACCCCGGATCGAGACGCGCGACGTCGTCAGCGCCATCGCCTGCGCGGTCCGGCCGTGGAAGCCGCCCCGGAACGCCACGATCGCGGGCCGCCCGGTCGCCGCCCGGGCGAGCTTCACGGCCGCCTCGACCGCCTCGGCCCCAGAGTTCGCGAGGAAGGCCTGCCAGCCCTCGCCCGGAAGCAGGTGGCTCAGCCGCTCGTGGAGCCGCAGCCCCGGCTCGTGGTACACGATGTTCTGCTGGCCGTGGAGCAGCTTCGCCGCCTGTGCCTGCACCGCGGCCACGACGCGCGGATGGGCGTGGCCGGTGCTCGTGACGCCGATCCCCGAGGTGTAGTCCAGGTAGCGTTCGCCCTCGACGGTGACGAGCCACGACCCTTCGCCGCGGTCGACGATCAGGTCCGTGTACCGCGACCAGACGGCGGGCACGACGGACCGGTCGGGCAGGGTGGCTGGTTCGATCACGGTGTGCCTCCCCGGAAGGTGGATGTGGTCAGGATCCGGACCAGTGGAGATCGTAGTACGCCTGTCCGGTGACCCGGACGCGAGCGTCCGCGTCGGGGGCCGCCGGCTCGGCCGGCCGCGGGGCGCCCCCGAGACGCTAGGCGGCCTGGTGACGGCGCTGCAGGAACGTGGACCCCAGCACGAGCAGGACGGCCGTTCCGAAGATCATCGTGCCCACGACGTTGATCTGGACGGGCAGCGAGTTGCGGATCGAGCCCCACACCCAGATGGGGAACGTGTTGGTCAGTCCGGACGTGAAGTTCGTGACCACGAAATCGTCGATCGAGAGCGAGAACGCCAGCAGCGCCGCCGCGAGGATGCCGGGGAAGATCAGGGGGAAGGTGATCTTCCAGAACGTCGTCCACTCGTTCGCCCCGAGGTCCATGGCCGCCTCCTCGAGGCGCCGGTCGAAGCCGGCCATGCGGGCCTTCACCGTGACCACGACGTAGCTGATGTTGAACATGATGTGCGCGATCAGGATCGTGTTGAACCCGAGCGGGAAGAGGAGCCCCTTCGGGACGAACGCGTCGAACGGCGCCTGCGTCGTGTTGACGAAGAGCGTCAGCAGGCTCGCGCCCATGACGATCTCCGGCGTCGCCATCGGCAGGAAGATGAACAGGTTGGTGGCGGAGCGGCCGAAGAAGCGGTAGCGCGTGAGCGAGAGCGCGATGAGCGTGCCGAGCGCGGTCGCGGCGAGGGTCGAGAGAAACGCGATCTGCAGGCTCGTCACGATCGCCGACTCCATGCCGGGTCGGCCGAACGGGTTGAGCCAGGCGTTCAGCGAGAACGCATGCCACTGGTAGTTGAACTTGCCCACCTGCGCGTTGAAGCTGAAGACGATCATCACGAGGATGGGCAGCAGCAGGTAGGCGACCGCCGCCAGCGTGTACGCGACCAGGCCCCACCGGTCGACCCAGTCCGCCAGGCGCCGGCGGACCGTGGGGCGCGGGCGCGCCGTCGCGATGGGCTGCGCGAGGGCCGTCATATCGTCACCCCGCCGCTCAGGTCCTCGGTCCCCAGCAGCCGCGCGTACACCATGACCGCGATGATGATCCCGACCATGAGCACGAACGACAGCGCGGACGCCGTCGGGTAGTCGTTGGAGACCAGGAACCGCGCCTGGATCACGTTGCCGATCATCTGCGTCTTCGGGCTGCCGAGGAGCGTGGCGTTGACGTAGTCCCCGAGGGCGGGGATGAACGTCAGCAGCGATCCCGCGAAGACCCCCGGCAGCGAGAGCGGCAGGGTCACGCGGAGGAGCGATTCGGACACGAACGCGCCGATCGTGATGGCGCCGGCGATCCCGAGGACGAGCGTGAAGGCGACAACGTCCCAGCCGATGCCGAACGCGAGGAACGCCCCCAGCAGCGCGCCGGCGACGGCGCCGTAGATCCAGCCGCGCGGGCGCCAGGGCCCCGCGTACAGGTCCTGGGCCGCCTCGATCAGCCGCGGATCGATCCGCTCGAGCGCCACGTAGAGCGGCAGCGTCATGAACGCGAGGTAGTTGTAGACGAGCCCCGACACGACCGCGATCGGCTCGCCCATGAACGTGAAGTTCTCGGGCACCTGGTGGAACACGTCGACCGCGTGCAGCAGGCCGATGACCGGGCCGTTGTTGCCGAGGATGATCTGCCACGAGATGGTGCGGATGAGGAAGCTCGTGAAGAAGGGCGCGATGACGAGGAAGAGCAGCAGGTTCTTGTACGCGCCGCCCCGGAACGCGATGAAGTAGGCGAGCGGGAACGAGATGAGGAACGTCAGGACGGTCGCCAGCGTCCCGTAGACCAGCGAGTTCTCGAACTGGCGCGAGAACAGCGTGGGGATCTGCGTGAACGCGGCCAGCGACCAGGTCAGCCGGTAGCCGTAGTCGATGTCGCCGCTCGAGACCGCGTAGAGGAACATCTGGACGGTCGGCAGGACGAAGAAGACGACCAGCCAGAGGATGCCCGGCGCGAGCAGCAGGTACGGTGTCGCCAGGCGTCGGAGCGAGTGACGTGACAGCGTCATCGAGATCCCCGGATGCGATCGGTGCCGGGCTGGCGCGCCCCGGCGGCGGCCCGGCGGGACGTGACGGTCAGGACCCCATCAGCGTGTTGAACGCGTCGTTGAACTGGGTGTCCTCGTCGGTCGTCAGGGTCCTGAACGCGTGCTGCCTGGCCACGATGGCGGGCGTCGGGAAGATCAGCGGGTTGGTGGC
>JAJYDP010000780.1 GCA_021777365.1 Chloroflexota bacterium
GCGGATCGGCCGCGGCGAGGAGAACGATCTCGTGTTGCCCGACTCGCGCATCTCTCGCGCGCACGGCCTTCTCTCCGCGCGGCAGGGCGGCCTCGTGTACACGGACCTCGCCAGCACGAACGGCTCCTTCGTGAACGGGACCCGGGTCAGCGAGGTGGCCCTGGGGCCCGGTGACGTCCTGCGGCTTGGCGACACGACCGTGACGATCGCCCGCGGCCGATGAACCTCCCGGGCGGGATCGACACGTTCGCGCTGAGCCTGTGGCTGCTGCGCCTGGCGTTCCTCGGTGCCCTCTACCTGTTCCTGCTGTCGGTCGCGCGCGTGCTCCTGCGCGATCTCCGCAGCGTGTCGGCCACGGCGCCGGTCGAACTCGGCCGGCTCGTCGTGGTCTCGTCGTTCGCCGGCGGGCCGCCGTCCGGCGCGTCCTACGCCCTGGACGCGGTGACGACGATCGGGCGCGACGTCAACAACACCATCGCGATCGATGATCCGTTCCTGTCGGCGGACCACGCGGTCCTCACGTTCCGGGGCCGGAGCTGGTACCTGGAGGACCGGGGCAGCACCAATGGCACGTATCTGAACGGCGCACCGATCGCGGGTGTCGCACCGCTCGGGTTCGGCGACGAAGTACAGGCGGGCCAGCTCCGGGTGCGGCTTGACCGGCCGCGACCCCCGCGGGCCGCATGAACGCGATCTCCCCGGCCGCCGCGCGGCAGCTCGGGATCGAAGTGCGTCCGCGCCTTCGCCGTCGCGAGCTGGCGCTGCTGGCGATCGTCGCGATCGCGCTCGTCCTGGGCCGGGCGTCGCTGGCGTCCACCCTGGCCGGCCACCTGGCGCTGGGCGACATGCGGTTGCTCGGCCTGTATCTCGGCGGGATCCTGGCCGTCCACGTCGCGTTCGTGCTGACCGGCCGCCGCATGGACCAGGTCCTGCTCCCGACGGTGGCGCTGCTGGGGGGGCTCTCGCTGCTCGTGATGGAGCGGCTCCCGCAGGACCTGGTGGTCCAGCGGTTCGTGGGTCGCGACTTCGGGCTGGCGCAGCTCCAGCTGGGCTGGCTGCTGCTGTCGCTGGTGCTGCTGGGCGCCCTCGCCATCGTGGTGCGCAGCGACAACTGGCTGCGGCTGTACAAGTACACGTGGGCCGCGGCGGGAATCGCGCTGCTGCTGGCGGTGTTCGTGTTCGGCCGGGACGTCAACGGCGCCCAGCTGGACCTGTGCCTGGGCCCGGTCTGCGGTCAGCCCTCCGAGCCGCTCAAGGTGATCATGGTCGTGTTCCTCGCCGGCTACCTCGCCGAGAACCGGGAACTCCTCGCCGGTGCCAGCACGCGCGTGGGACCGCTCCGCCTCCCGCCCCTGCCGTACCTCGCGCCGATGCTCGCGATGCTCGGCATCGCGCTGGCGGTGGTCACCTTCCAGCACGACCTCGGGTCCGCGCTGCTGTACTTCGCGGTCTTCCTGCTCCTCCTGTACATCGCCACCGCCCGGGTGAGTTACGTGGCCCTGGGGCTGCTGCTGTTCCTGGCCGGGAGCGCGGTCCTGTACGAGATCTACCCCGTGGTGCGGCTCCGGGTCGATATCTGGCTGAACCCCTGGAGCGACCCGCAGGGCGCCGGCTACCAGACCCTGCGGGCCCTCTACGCGCTGGGGACCGGCGGGATCCTCGGCACCGGGCTGGGCGCCGGCCTGCCGTCGGTCGGGTCGGTTCCCGCGATCCCCGTCATCCAGAGCGATTTCGTCTTCACCGCGATCGCCGAGGAGATGGGGATGCTCGGCGCGCTGGCGGTCCTGGCGTGTTACCTGGTGATCGCGGAGCGCGGACTTCGCATCGCCGCCACCGCGCAGGATGACTTCCGGGCGCTGCTGGCCGCAGGGCTCACGCTGGTGGTCGTGGTGCAGGCCGCCATCATCGTGGGGGGGAACATCAAGCTCGTGCCCCTCACGGGCATCACCCTGCCGTTCGTGAGCTACGGCGGCAGCTCGCTGGTCGCCAACGCGCTCGTGGTCGGCCTGCTGCTCGCGCTGAGCGATCGCGGCGTGGAGCCCCCGCCTCCACCAAAGGCCCGGCGTCCAAAGGCCCGGCGTCGGCTCTTCGGGGCCACCCCGGCGGGTGGCCCCGCGTGAACCTGCGCCGCCACCCGGGGGCCGCCGTGCGTCCGGGCGATGCGCCGCACGACCTCGTGGCGCCCCGCATCGGCCGGTCGGTGCTGCGGGTCGCGCTCGCGCTCGGCCTCGCGTACGTCCTCATCGGCGGCACGCTCACCTACTGGCAGGTGGTGCGTGCCGACGCCCTCACGCTCGACCCGGGCAACCCGCTCGTGCAGGCGGCAGGGCAGTCCAGCCTCCCTGGCCGCATCCTCGATTCCCGGGGCACGGTGCTGGCGAAGTCGGTGCGGCTGGCCAACGGGACGGTGGTGCGCCAGTACCTGGCCGACCCGTCGCTGGGGCCGCTGCTCGGGTACCGGAGCCCGCAGTTCGGCACGGCGGGCCTGGAGGCGGCCGAGGACGGGGTACTGATCGGCCTGTCGGGCCAGTCGGAGGCGGACCTGCTGCTACGCAAGCTTCAGTTCCAGCTCTACCGGCCGCAGGACGTGGTGCTCGGCATCGACATGCGGCTGCAGAAGGACGCCGAGCAGCTGATGGGGAACAGGCGGGGCGCGGTCGTGGCGATCGATCCCGCGACGGGGCAGATCCTGGCGCTCGTCAGCAGCCCCGGGTTCGATCCCAACCAGGTCGCGAACCCGGCGACCGGCGCGGCCGCCTTCCAGCAGCTCTCGACCGACCCGGCGTCTCCGCTGCTCGATCGGGCCACCCAGGGGTTGTTCGTGCCGGGGTCGGTCTTCAAGCTGGTGACCTCGATCGCCGGGCTCGGGTCGGGCGCCATCACCGCCCAGACCACCTATCCCGACCAGCCGGCGGAGGAGAAGACCGGCTTCCTGGTAGACGGATACCGCGTGATCGACGGCCACCAT
>JAJYDP010000781.1 GCA_021777365.1 Chloroflexota bacterium
TCACGTCGGGTTGCCGCTGGCGCTGAGCTTCGCCAGGACGGGACGTCGCGTCGGGATCCAGGACATCTCGGCAGACACGCTCGAGCGGATCGGCCGGGGCGAGGTGCCGTTCATGGAGGCCGGCGCTGAGCCGCTGCTGCGGGAGATGCTCGACGCGGGCCGGCTGGAGCTCTCCACGGACCCCGCCATGCTCGCCCGGACCGATGTCGTCGTGGTGGTGATCGGCACACCCATCGACGAGTTCTTCAACCCCGCCATGACCATCTTCGAGCGGGCCCTGGGGGAGATCGCGCCGCGCATCCGGGACGGCGCGCTCGTGGTCCTGCGGAGCACGGTGTACCCGGGGACGACCGCGTATGTGACAAAGGCGCTGGCCGACCACGGGCTGCACGTGGATGTCGCGTTCTGCCCGGAACGGATCGCCGAGGGGCACGCGCTCGAGGAGCTGACCACCCTGCCGCAGATCGTGGGGGCGGACGGCGCGGCCGCGGGTGAACGGGCCGAGGCGCTGTTCCGGCAACTCGGAGCGGACGTGATCCGAACCGGCGCCCGCGAGGCCGAACTGGCCAAGCTCCTCACCAACACGTGGCGCTACATGAAGTTCGCCATCGCCAACCAGTTCTTCATGATCGCCGAGTCGGCCGGAGTGGACTACCAGGCGGTGCTCGACGCCATCCGGCAGGACTATCCGCGCGCGGCCGACCTGCCCGGGCCCGGCTTCGCGGCAGGCCCCTGCCTGCTCAAGGACACGATGCAGCTGGCCGCCTTCACCGCCGACCACTTCCCGATGGGCCAGTCGGCGATGCAGATCAACGAGGGGCTGCCGGCCTTCCTGGTCGGGCAGATGAAGGCACGCCACGGCGATCTGCGGGGCCGCACGGTGGGGATCCTCGGCATGGCCTTCAAGGCCGAGTCGGATGACACCCGCGCCTCGCTCAGCTACAAGCTGCGCAAGCTGCTGGCGTGGGAGGGTGCCCGCGTCCTCTGCACGGACCCGTACGTCCGCGACCCGAAGCTGGTGCCGCTCGATCGGGTGCTGGCGGAAGCCGAGCTGCTGGTCGTCGGGGCGCCGCACCGCGTCTACCGCGATCTCGACCTGGGAGGCCGGCCGGTGGTCGACGTGTGGGGCTCGGTGGCCGGACGGATCGAAGTCTGAGCCACGGCAGCGGCGAGGCGTCAGCCCTCGTCGTCCGCGAGCAGCCACTCGACCGCGCGCAGCAGCCCCGGCAGCTCGCTGGCGATCGCGTCGGTGACGATGTCGACCTCCACGCCCTCGTAGTCGTGCACCAGGACCTCTCGGATCCCCTTCACGCCCTTCCAGTCGACGTCCGGCACACGTTCCAGCGTCGCCGGAGAAAGACGTTTCGCGAGCTCCCCGATCTGCTCGAGCCGCTTCGCGACCGCGTCCAGCGCCATGTCGTCCTCGACCCATGCGGGTCCGGCGCGATCCACGTACTCGCCGATGCGCCGGGCGCTCTCGGCGAGGAACGTGAGGATCTCCCTATCGCGCGGCGTCATAGAGCACCACCGCCTCGCGCGCGATCGCCGCCAGTGAGGGCCTCCGCACCGGAGCCGCCAGCAGGTCGATGTCGCGCCCGAAGAGGCGCTCCGTCTCGACGATCAGATCGACCCGCTCGCGTAACCCGAGAGCATGGCCGGGGGCCGGCTCGACCAGCAGGTCCACGTCGGAGTCTGGGCGGAAGTCGGCCCGAGTCGCCGAACCGAAGGCGAGGATTCGCCGCAGGCGATGCCGTCGGGCGAGATCGGCCAGGCGCCGCTGGCTGGGCGTGGGAAGCGTGGGATGCAGCCGTCCGAGAGCAGGCGCATCCACGTCCCCGTGGCGAGTCCGGTCCGGGAACGTCCGATCGACTTCGCCGGCGAGGACGCGCATGGCCTGTGCCCGGCGGCGCGGCGAGAGATCGTCGAGGAGTTGCTCGCGGAGGTCCGCCTTATCGACGCGCTCGATCCGGCGGTCTGGATGGAACGTCCGCACCAGCTCGACCGCCCGGTCGAGACGCGCTTCGTCGGCCGGCTCAGCGAACCGCCGGATGACCAGCAGTATTCCGTCGCCGTCCGAGCCGCAGAACTCGACCGCGGGGTTCGCTCTTGCCAGCGTCTCCAGCACGTCATTGGGCCGCAGGAAGGAAAGCGCGAACCGGACGGCTTCCCCAGCGCGGGGCGAGTCGGCCAGGCGCGTGTGACGACCGGAACGGTCGACCAGGCCGTCCTCCGCGAGCATCTCGAGTGCTCGCTCGGCGCTGGTGAACGGCGCATCGAGCGTGGCCGCAAGCTCGGCCGTTCGCACGCCCGCCGGACGCTGGGACAGGGCGAGCAGGGAACGCAGGGCGTGTTCGGAGGCGACGAGCCGTACCATGACCACACTATCACGCTGTGCGCGTGATTCGTCAACGCCGGGGCGTGTCGGCGTGTGGGGTGCGGCGGCCAGCCGGATCGGGATCTGACGGGCGCGGACGGGTTGGGGCGGGGAGCTCTGGCGCGGTGCGCGCAGTCAGGGTTCGAAACCGCAGTGGCTACTGCATGTATGTGCCTGCCGAGCCGGGCCAGTGGATCGTCCAGATGGCTGGGTCCTGCACGGGCACCGTGCACGGCGCCGTCCCGCCGATGCACTGGCTTCGCTGTGGCCAGTCGAGCGAAGGATGAGGCGGGATCCGGAAGTCACCCACGATGCCAAACGTCAGCAGGGCCACCAGGATCATGCCGGCCACTCGTGGTGCGCCTCTGCCACGAATGAGCGCACTCACGGCCGCCGCCGCGAGGACCAGCCCGGGAACCACCACGTAGCGCTCGGCTACCCCCGGGTCGAGGAAGCCGCCGAGGATGGTGCGTTCCCGAACCATCGTCGTCACTACCGCGACGCCCAGGACGTACAGGGCCACGACGCGCTCGGGAACCGTGAGCGTGCGGGAGGCTACAACGATCAGGCCGCCGATGCCCACGGTCAGCC
>JAJYDP010000782.1 GCA_021777365.1 Chloroflexota bacterium
CGAGCCGCTTCAGCACCCCGTACGCGCGCTCGAACGCCGTCGCGATCCCCAGGGAGACCAGCCCGGTCGACACGATCGCCAGCGCGAGGATGCCCGGCACCACCTGGTCGACCTGGCGCCCGCCCCACGATGGCGGCGGCAGCAGCGGTACGGTCGAGAAGAAGACCAGCAGCAGCAACGGGATTGCCAGCGTCACCAGCAGGTTCTCGCCCCGCCGGGTCGTCAGGACCAGCTCGACCCGCGCCTGGGCCAGGAACGCACGCCACGCCTGCACGGCACTCACGACGCGCCCCCCTCGCCCACCAGCCGCAGGAACACGTCCTCCAGGCTGCCCTGCCCGACCCGGATCGCGAGTGGCTCGATGCCGACCGTCAGCAGCCAGGTGCTGAGCTCCACCAGGAGGTCGCCGGCGGACGCCGTGCGCAGCACGTACACGCCCGGCCGGTCGACGCGCAGCGCCTGGACGGTTGGGAGCCGGCCGACCTGGGCGAGCCGCTCCGCGTCGAGCGGCACGGACAGCTCCAGGCGGACCTCGCGCAGGTCGCCAGCGGGCTCAGGGGTCCCCGGCGCCTGAGCCGGGCCCCCGGCCGCGACAGAATCGGGGCCGGGCACCGGGCGCGCGACCCCCAGCCCCCGGCGCAGCTCGGCCGGCGTCCCCAGCGCCACCAGGCGCCCGCGGTCGATGATCGCGACCCGGTCCGCCAGCGCCTCCGCCTCGTCCAGCAGGTGCGTGGTGAGCAGGATCGTCGCGCCGCCCTCGCGCAGCTCGCGCAGCACGCCCCACGTCTCCCGCCGCGCCTGCGCGTCCATCGCGCCGGTCGGCTCGTCGAGAATCGCCAGCCGTGGCCGCCCCACGATCGCGAGCGCGAGGCTGAGCCGCTGCCGCTCGCCGCCCGACAGGTCACGGTAGCGGCTGCGCGCCACCCGCGAGAGCCCCACCTGCGCGAGCAGCTGGATGGGCTCGAGCGGGTCCGGGTAGAACGCGGCGAACAGCTCGAGCGCCTCGATCGGGCGCAGCTGCGAGTACAACCCGCCCGACTGGAGCATGAGCCCGAGGTTCGGGCGCAGCCGGCCGCCCTCGCGGCGCGGGTCGTACCCCAGCACGCGGACCGTGCCGCCGT
Organism: Chloroflexota bacterium; assembly: GCA_021777365.1. The sequence goes on from JAJYDP010000782.1 coordinate 1,122, forward strand.
CCGGCCGCCGGTACCCCTCGATCATCTCGACGGTGGTGGTCTTGCCCGCCCCGTTCGGCCCCAGCAGGGCGAACAGCTCGCCGCGCCCGACCACCAGATCGAGGTCGTCCACCACCGCCCGCCCGTCGTACCGCTTGGTCAGGCGCTCGAGGACGATCGCGTCGGCGCCGCCCGCGGCACTCACGATTCGGCCCTCGCGTCCGGGGCCTCGCCGGGCGGCCTCACTGCACGATCTGCTGGAGGTACGACGTCAGCGCGTCCTGCGGTGGCGGCCCGTAGCTCGCGTCCCGGATGATGCCGTGGCGATCCACGAAGTAGGTCGTGGGGATCGCCGTCACCCGGTAGGCCCGCGCCACCGCTCCGTCCGTGTCGATCAGCGCCGGCCACATCGCTCCTTCCTTCGCCATGAACTTGCCCGCGCTGTCCGCCGAATCCTCGTAGATGATGCCGAGTACCTCCAGCCCCTGCGCCGCGTACGCGTCGCGCGCCTGCCGGTACATCGGGAACTCCTGCTGGCATGGAATGCACCAGGAAGCCCAGAAGTTGATCACCACGGGCCGGCCCGCGTAGTCGGACAGGGCCACGGTCTGCCCTTGCAGGTCGACCAGGCGGAACCCGGGTGCACGCTGACCGTCGAGGCCCCCGCCTCCGACGACGATGATGCTCGGCGATCCCGCCGCGCCCGCGGCGCCTGCCACATCCGGCTGCGAGCCACCGGCGGGGCCCAACGGCCCGCACCCCGCCAGCACGGACAGCAGCGACGCGGCGACGATGACGGCGCTTCCGGGCAAACGCCGGCGCCGACCGAACTGACGGGATGACGGCGAGAGGGTTCCGGTGCGCGTGGCGGGCCGCGGCGCGGACCGCACCGGGATCAGCGAGTGAAGCGTTGCGCCCTCACTTGACCACGAGTGTCCCGTTCATGGTGGGGTGCACGTCGCAGTGGAAATAGTACGTCCCGGGCTGGAGTGCAGGCACGGTGTAGGTCACCGTCTTCGGCCCGGTGACGACGGTGCCGTGGAAGTAGCTCCTGGTCATCTGGCTGGAGTCGAAGATCGCGATGTTGTGGGGCACCGGGTCCCTGTTCTCGAACACGATCGTCAGGGGCTGTCCCGCGGGCGCCGTGAGGGTCGACTCGAGGAACTTGATACCCTGCGCCGTGACGTGCAGCTGGCTGCTCAGGGTCGCCCCGGCGGCGCCCCCGGCGGTTGCCGCGCTCGGCTGCGACCCAGCAGGGGCCGAGTTCAGCGAGGCGATGATCGACGGTGTGGCGCCCGCCGCCACGCTGCCGATGGCGATCGCCGCATAGACGGCCACCAGCAGCTTGGGGAAGGCGCGCTCGGGGTCGCGGGAGACGGGCTCCGGGACGTGTCCCGCATCGACCTGGCGGAACTCGCGGCCCGCGTCGCGGAACCAGCCCGCGATCGCGATGACCACCATCGCCAGGCCGCCCAGCAGGATCGCGGGGTTCATCACCAGCCCGAACAGCACGAAGAACGCGCCGATCGGCAGGAAGAACGGCCACGGGCTGGGCGCGGGCTCGTGGACCTCGTGCCCGGACACCGCCGCCGCCGCGGCCGACTCTGACGCCGCGGCTGCCTGGGCCGCCTCTGCCCCGGGCGGGACCGCGGACACGGGCCCGCGCGGCACGACCCAGGACCCGCTCTGGAGCGCGGCGAACGCCGAGGCGTGGGCCGGGAGTGCCCGTGTGGCATCCTCGCTGCCGCCGAGCGCATGAGCGTGAGACGCGGCGCCCTCCACGCGCTGCCAGTCGAGCATCGCATCGCGGATCCATCCCCCGAGCACGGCGAGGGTGACCACCAGGCCGATCAGCGCCAGCGA
>JAJYDP010000783.1 GCA_021777365.1 Chloroflexota bacterium
TGGCTGCGCGGCTGGTCCGTCGGCCGCTGAGGAGTATCAGAGGTGGCGGCGTGCAGCGCTTCGACCGGTTCACCGATGCGGCGCGCAAGGCCCTGACGCTCGCCCAGGATGAGGCGTCACGCCCCTGCATCGGGACGGAGCACCTCCTCCTCGGCCTCATCCGGCTGCCCGATTGCGTCGCCGGACGCGCGCTGGAGAGCATGGGCGCGCCGCTCTCCGATGTGCAACGGGCGGTCGAGCACAGCGTAGGCAAGGACGATCGCCCCGTCCGCGGCGAGGTCGGCCTGACCGAGCGCGCCAAGCGCGTGATCGAGCTGGCCATCGAGGAGGCGCGCCAGATGGGCGCGGGCGATTTCACCACGGGCCACCTGCTGCTCGGGCTCCTCGGTGAGGGCGAGGGGATCGCCGCGTCCGTCCTGCACGCGTTCTCGATCGACCTCGACACGGCCCGCGAACAGGTGCGGCGCATTCTCGCCGCGGGCGACGCGTCAGAGGACGCGGGCGGGAACGTCGCCCCGCTGGTCGCCGTCGGCACGCTGCCCCCCGAGGAGGCCCGGCGGTTCCAGGAGCAGTGGGGTCGATTTGCGGGCCTCACCGCGGGTGCGCTCGACCGCGTCGTCACCATCGGACAGACGGCATCCGATGCCGGCGTCAGGCTCGAGCTGCTCGCCCTCGAGGTCCGTGCTGCGGGATGCGTGCTCCACTGGCGGGCCCACACCGCCGCGCGCCTAGTCGTTCGGCCCGAGTTCGTCGTGCGCGACGACGCCGCCACGGACTACACGGTCAGACCCGCAGGATCGAGCGGTAGCCTGGGCGACCAGCAGGGACAAGCACTAATCGTGCCGGCACCGCCGGGCGCGGCCCACACGATGCGGATCGAGGTCCACGCCTTCGGCGCCCGTCGCATGCCGCTGCCGCCGGGCGTACCTCCGCCGCCGACCGAGGAGATCCACGGTGCATGGCGGTTCGAGTTCTCCATGCGTGAGCGGCGCTGAGCCTCGCAGCGAATGCATGTGACCTGTCTTCGAGGCCGCTGGACGGTTCGCGGCGGCGGTCGCGAGTGCCGTCACGAAGGCATACCCTCAGAAGGCGGGCTGTGGCACCTTCGGCTCGGCGAGCGCGGCGAGGTTGTCGAGCAGCTGCTGCGCCACGCGCTCGAGCGCCGTCTGCAGCGCGGGGCGGCCAAAGATGTGTTCCAGGAGGACGAGCGTGCCCGACTCCTCGCACACGATGTCGATCGAGCAGCGCGTCGCCTGGCCCGCCGGGGCGAACCGGTAGATCCAGTCGCTCGTGCCGCCGTACTCGGTGCAGTCGACGCGGATGTACACCAGCCGTCGTGCATCGGCCGCGACGACGCTGCCCTTCCCGGCGAACTGCAGCCCCAGCATCCTGAGGGTCGTCTCGAAGGTCGTGCCGACCCGATCGAGCGGGCCGTTGACGCTCCGCATCTCCATGTTCGGGTTCCAGCCAGGCAGCCACTCGATGTCGCGGGTCAGCTCGAAGACGTGCTCGATGGGCGCGCTGACCAGCCGCTCGTGGTGAACGTGTACCGTCCCTTCACCGTCCACGCCCCGGGGAGGGGCTCGCCCGACGGTTCGCGCGCTGCGGGCGGCAACGATGGTCCTGATGATGGGACGGATACCGACCACCTCCCGGGGACGCTCCGCCGCGGATCGGTCCCGCCGGTGGCTCGGCGCGGTCGGGGCGGCCTGGGCAATCGGCCGCGCGTCGACGCCCCCCGCGTGCCGGGCCAGCATGCGCCAGCTCCACCCCAGCACACGTGCCGATCGGCGGCAAAGGAACAAGCCGCCCGGGGATCGGCCACGCCTGCGGGGTCCCGTAAGGGCCCTCGGGTTCGGTGCCAGGACACGCGCTCGCGGCTACCGCTGGGCGCGGGCGACCTTCAGGGTCTCTCGCACGATGGCGTCGAACGCGCGGGACGTGGGAAGCGGGATCTCGTGGCCATACCCCTCGAGGAGGGTGAGCGTTGCGGCGTAGCCCGCGGCGGTGAGCGCCGCGTGGAACCCGATCGAGCCCCCGGGTGGCACGTCAGCGTCATCGGCGCCGTGCAGGAGGGAGACGCGGAGGCTCGGGTTGCCGCCCAGGTGCGTGAAGGGGTTCATTGCGTCGTAGCGGGCTGGGTCGGTCTGCCGCAGAGCGGGCCGCGGATCACCAGGACAGAGGGTCGGGTCATACGGACCGGCCACCCCCACGAGGGCGGCCGGCAGGGCTGACACACCGCCTTCCGCGCAGTCACCACCGAACCGATCGCCGGCCAGCGCCACCAGGGCCCCATGGACCGCGCCAGCCGAGATGCCGAGCACGGTGATCCGCGCGGGATCGCCGCCGTACCCGGAACCCGTCGCTCGGGCGAACCGAACCGCGCAGGCGGCATCCTCAACGCCGCCGGGCCGCTGCACCTCCTCTGCCCGGAACCCGACGTTGAACACGACGACCCCGCGCGGGGCGATCGCCTTCGCCAGAGGGCTCCAGTCGGATCGGGAATCGCCGAGCCCATGCAGGATGACCACGATGGGCCAGAGGCCAGGCTCCCGAGGGGCGTAGACGTCGAGCTGCTGCGCGGACGAGTAGTAGAGGCCCGTGACCAGCGTGATGGGCTCGATGGGGGTCGGGCGCACGAGCGGTGACGCGGGCGCGCCCGAGCGGGACGTGGGCGGCTGGGTTACCGAGGTGCCCGATGGGGTCTGGCCGTCGCGGGGAGCGAACAACGATTGAGACGACACGGCGGGTTCCTCGGGAATCCTGGGCGGGTTGGTTGGCCTGAGGTAGAGCCGCGGGTCCCGATTGCTGGTTCTGGTAGGCGTCCGCGCCGGTCTGCGCGGCGGCGGAGCCCACCCCAACAGATGGGTGTGGCGTGATGGGCTGGCCGGCGTACATTCCCAACGAGCACCCCCTCTGGTATCGTCCCGGCAGTTGGCCAAGACGCCAGGCACCGACCGACG
>JAJYDP010000784.1 GCA_021777365.1 Chloroflexota bacterium
GCTGATCGTCTGGCCGACCCAGAGCGCGGAGAACCGTGCGTCGAGCGCGAGGCGGACGTACGGATGCCCTGCCAGCCGTGCCCGGCGTGGCCGGGGCAGCGCCAGGGGAGGCGCCGCGACCGCGCCGCCCGCCGGGATGGCCGCAGCCAGCGATCCTCCTGCCGGCACCGCCGCAGCAGCCGATCCCCCTGCCGGCACCGCCGCCATCGTGGCCGCTCCCGTGGCCGAAGCGGCGGCCGGTGGTCCGAACAGGGTGTCCGAGACGTCCGGCTGCAGGTTCACGCCCCCGCTCGCGCCGCCCAGCAGGAGCGGCCGGCTCAGCACGGCCGCAGCCGCGGCCTCCGATCTCGGTGCCAGCCCGGGAGCACGGTGGCGCACCAGGCGACCTGGGATGGCATCTCCGCCGGGCAGGTCGCCAGGCCCACCGGCCCGGCCGTACCCCGGCCGCGCGATCGTCGAGGTGACGGCGAACCCCGAGCCGGCTGCGACGACCGGACCGGCTCCGACACCCGGACCGGCTCCGACACCCGAGCCGGGTGCCGTGCCGCCGCCCATCCCGGGCGCCGTTCCCGGTGCGGCTCCCGCCGCAGGCCCGACGCCCATCCCGGGCGCCGTTCCCGGTGCGGAAGCGAACCCGGGGAGGGTGCCCGCAAGATCCGCGGGAACGCCGAGCTCTTCCATCGGCTCAAGCTCGAGCAGGTCGGCGGGCTCGCCGAAGGCCTCCTGCTCGGGCGCCACCAGCGTCGCGAACACGTACCACGCGAGCCCCGCCGCGATGAACACGTCGCCGATGCTCATCACGTTCGTCAGCACAGGGATCGGCACTGGGATGAGGTCGCCGAACGGCCCGCCGCGGAGCAGGAACTCGCGCCCGAGCTCGAGGGGCAGGAGCCGGTGGAAGGACACGACGAGATCGCTCTGGGACATGCCGACGAGCTGCAGCGCCGGCGGCCAGACCGGCATCCAGCCGCCGTTCAGAAGGATCGCGAGGCCGTTCGCGGTGACCCCGACCGCGGCGACGATGAGCCCCGGCTGTTCGCGATTCGCGTAGAGGATCGCGGCGACTCCAAAGAAGGCCAGCAGGTACAGCGGAAGCCTGAGGTCCTCCGCCGGGACGAACCCGTACCGGATCGCGGCCTCCGTGCCGTACCGCAGCACGACCGCACAGAAGAGCAGTGCGCCGAAGCGCAGGCGGATGCGCGCCAGGTTCTCGATGCGCCCGCCGGCGAGCGTTGCGAGGACGAGCGCGACGACGACCGCGACGACCACGGATCAGCCTCGCGCCGCGGGAACCGGGCGGAGGTCGCCCCCGCCCTTCAGAACCCGCGGTGAGATGTGTTCCCCGAGCCGCCGGTCACCGCGCATCGGCGGCAGAGTGATCGCCCGCGTGTGCGGTCGTGCGTGCCCGCGCCGCCAGCCGCGAGATCAGCGTCGGGGCGGACGGCAGCCCCGACGGCTTGCCGGGATCAGCCACGCCGGCCATGCGGTCCGTGCGCGTGAACGCCTCGAGGACCGCCGGGTCGAACTGGATGCCCGCGTACTTCCGCAGCTCCGCCAGCGCCTGCTCCTTCGTCAGCGGGCGCATGCGGTAGGGCCGCTGCGCCGTCATCGCCTCGAACGCGTCGGCGACGTGGAGGATGCGGGCGAGCTTGGGGATCCCCTCGCCGACAAGGTGGTCCGGGTAGCCCGAGCCGTTGTACCACTCGTGGTGGTGCAGGATGATCGGCAGCTCCGGGGCCAGCCGCGTGACGGGCCGGATGATCTCGTAGCCGGTCACCGGGTGCTGGTTCATCGCGATCCGCTCGTCGCGCGTGAGCTTGTCCTGCTTCAGCAGCACGTCGTCGCGGACGCCGATCTTCCCGATGTCGTGCAGCAGGCCGCCCCACTCGAGCGCCTCCAGCTCGGCCTCGCTGCAGCCCATCACGCGCCCGATCTCGACGGCGATCGTCTGCACGTTCTCCGAGTGCTTGGCCGTGAAGGGATCCCGAGCGTCGATGGCCGACGCCAGCGCCCGCACCGTCTGCGTGAACATGTCCCGGAGCTGCACCGTCGCCTGGTACGCGGCGCGCGTGGAGTAGAGCGGTAGGGCAAAGAGCACCACCGCCCACCATTCCGTAAGCCACACGACCGCGATCAGCCATGCGAGAGGGGTCATGCCAAGCAGGTTGCCGGCGACTAGGCGGAGATCGCCAGTCAGCACCGCCGTGGGAGCGACTCTGTCGCGAACGATGACGACGAGCGACGCAAGGCCAGCATTGATTACGAAGAAGACCAGACCCGCGACGGCTGCGGCTGCCAGCGACGGTATCGTCGCCGTGAACGTCTTGCCCGCGATGAACTCGAAGGCGGCCCCGGCGACGACTGCAGGGATGGCAATCTCGGCGTGGTTGTACAGGCTGCCATACCAAGGCACCCGACCCCGAAGCTCTCGCCACTCCGTCGTCCCGAGCGCCGCGACCACGGCCGCAGCGGCAGGGCCGCCAAGCGCAGCGGCTGCCAGGATCGGTGCCGTGACCACGCTGACAACTGCGCCTCGAGGCATTCGCACGGGGAAGGCCTGGGCGATCAGGGCGAGGACGCTCCAGTAGGCGACGCCCGGCCAGCCGCCGATGCTTGGCGCTAGGGGTGACAGGCCGATCGCTGCGGACACAACAATGATGGCCGTCATGACGACGGCCATCACTAGCAGCTTCAGCGATCTAGACAATGCCGCGGCTCTCGTAGGGTTTCGCGCTCTTTGCCGGGACTGGCTGATAGCGTTCGCCGTGATGAGCCACTAGAACGGACGGACGCCAGCCCCTCCAGCGATGATGATGGCGAGCAGTGTCAAGAGAGAGACTGCTCGCACCAGCTGACCTCGCATCCAGATCGCCTCTTGGATGAGTCGAAACGCTGCGCCTTGCTGCGTGCTACCAGGACTCGATTGCCATTACTCGCCACCTACGCTCGTTGGCGGCCCTC
>JAJYDP010000785.1 GCA_021777365.1 Chloroflexota bacterium
GGCCACCGCGGCAAGTGCCAGTTGGACCCGTGTGCCTCGTCGGGTCCGGAGGGCCGATCAGACCGCGTATGGTGAGCCGCGCGGCCGGCGAGCCACGTCGTCGCCCGGGGCGTTGTGGACCCTCGCCGGGCGCCCGGCCCACCACCGGCGCTTGGGTGCTCCGTTCGGGTGTTCTCCGGACCGTTCTGTCGCCTTCGCGGCCGGTCGACCGGTTCGAGGTGCCCTCGTGCGGTTCCGTTCGCATGTGCGGTTCCGCATAGTTGACATATCCGGCAAGTAGATGCACTCTCGCCGCTGTGCCTGAACGATTGTCGGTCCCCCAGGTCCACGAGATCGTCCAACTCGCCTTTCTTGGCGGGCTGACGCAGGGACTGCCTGCCCGTCACTACATCCTCAAGGGCGGGGCGAACCTGCGGATGTTCCTTGGCAGTCCGCGGTCGTCCGAGGACATGGACTTCGACGCCATCGACATCCCCGACTGGAAGCTGGCCGACCGGGTGGACGTCGCCCTGCGCGCCCCCGTCGTCGGCCTGATCCTTCGGACCCACGGCCTGTCGATCGTTCGCGTCGACAGCCAGAAGCAGACATCGACGACGCAGCGCTGGGCGGTCGAGATCGAGGCTCCCGGTCACCGCCTCACGATCTCGACCACCGGCGAGTTCAGCCATCGCGTGGCGCGGGACGGCCGCCCCGAGGCGGCCCGGGCCGGCTCCCGGGCAGATGCGATCGACCCCGCGCTCGCGGGTCGGTACGCCATTCCCCCGATCGTCGTGCCTCACTACCTGCCGGCCGCGGCGATCGTGCAGAAGATCGGGGCGCTCGCTCACCGGACTGTCAATCAGCCACGCGACGTGTTCGACCTCGACCTGCTTCTGGTCCGTCATCCGGAGGCAGCGCCCAAGGCCAACGAAATCCAGGGCTCCGAGGCCGAGCTCGCCGCGGAGCGCGCGACCGAGCTCACCTTCGAGGCCTTCCGGGATGCCGTGCTGCCATTCATCGACGAAGCCGTGCGCAGCTTCTACGCCACCACTGCGGCATGGTCGGACATGCAGCACCGGGTCGCCTCGTACCTGCTTGAGCTGGTGCCCCAATGAGCGCCACGTCGGGCCTCGCCGAGCTCCGCGCCCTGGGGCTGCCGATCGTCCGGACGCGGGACGCTGCCGTGCGACTCGGGATGACGGACAGCGCGGCGAGCCATCTCCTCCGTCGCCTCTCGGATGCGGGCCTGATCCGCCCGATCCGACGCGGCCTCTGGGCGATCGACATGCACGCCGATCCCATGCAGCTGGCGTCGTTCGTCACCGCGCCCTATCCCAGCTACGTCTCGCTCTGGTCGGCCCTTCATGCGCACGGGATGCTCTCGCAGATCCCGCGCGCGACCTACGTCGTGTCCCTCGGGCGACCGGGGTCGGTCGAAACACCACTCGGAACGCTGGTCATCCATCGGGTCGCACCCGAGGTCTTCGGCGGCTATGAGGCGCGCCGCGACGGCGTGCTGCTGGCCTCCCCCTCCAAGGCGGTCTTCGATCTCGCCTACCTCTCGGCAACCTATGGGCCTCGCTTCCGCCGCCTGCCCGAGCTCGATCTTCGGCGCGGGTATCAGCCGAAGGTGGCCCGCACCTGGGCCGCGAAGATCCCGTCAGGGCGAATCCGAGCCATCACGCTCGAACGCCTGAACACGTACGAGGCGGAGGCTGACCAGCCGGCCGGCTGATCGGGCATCGGCCTGCGGGGCGAGGGACACAGATGTTCGCGGGCCGCCGGCCCGATCGCGGCGGGGCGGGGATCCGTATGGCCAGCCGACGCGGGCCATGAGGCTCCGATACAAGTCCCGGAGCGGCGCTGGATCCTGGACGCGCCCGGAGCGCCGCCGCCTCGGGATCGTCGTCCGCGGCCGGGTGCGCGAGTGGCGCCAGTTCGTCGAGCGAGCGGGTGGCGCGGTCGCGCCGTGCGGCGTCGATCGCCGCAGTACACCGCCAGGCGGTGGCGCTCGTACAGGATCCCGAACGCCGACGGGTCCGCGCGGGCGCGCGCCACCAGGGCGTCGTCGCTCGCATCCGCGAGGGCTGCCCTGCCGGCCTCGCTCGGCGCGGCCTGGCCGCCATATGAAGCGGGTCGCGGAACCATGCTCGGCGCACCGACGATGCACTGCCTGGGAATGACGTTCAGATCTGGCCCCACCCCTGAGCGTGCAGTGATGCTCAGAGGTGGCCCCACCCCCGACCCCCAGCGCCCGTACGCTCGGCTGCTGTCGAAGGCCGCTGAGCGAGGGTGGAGGAGTTGTCGAGGGTGGAGCTGTTCGAGCGTATTCGGCATGACAAGCGGGAGGAAGGGCTGTCCGTGCGCGCCCTCGCCCGTCGCCACAACGTCCATCGGCGCACGGTCCGTCAGGCGCTCGCGTCCGCGTTGCCGCCGACCCGGGCCATCCGGCCGCGTCCGGCACCGCTGCTGGGAGCCTGGAAGCCGCTGATCCGGAGCTGGCTCGAAGCGGACCGGACGGCGCCGCGCAAGCAGCGTCACACGGCGCGCCGGATCTGGGAGCGCCTGCTCGATGAGCACGGCGCACAGGTCGCCGAGAGCACGGTCCGCGAGTACGTCCGCGAGCTGCGGGCCGAGATCGGCACGGGTGGCGGCCTCGCGTCGGTCGCGATCGTGGCCTGCCATGGCGCCGGCGAGGAGGCCGAGGTCGACTTCGGGGAGGCGGCGATCATCCTCGCCGGCGAGCCGACCAAGATCCACCTCTTCCACCTGCGGCTCTCGGCGTCGGGCAAGGCGGTGACGCTGGCGTTCCTCTCGCCCGACCAGACCGCGTTCCTCGAGGGCCATGCGATCGCCTTCGCGCGCCTGGGCGGCGTGCCGGCCCGGATCCGGTACGAATATGTTCCCGGGAACATATTCGTACTTCTGTGGCCGAGTGGGTTATGTGGCCGGGCGGTGGCCGCGCACCTCGGGCCGGCCCG
>JAJYDP010000039.1 GCA_021777365.1 Chloroflexota bacterium
GCCGCGCGTGGAGGTCGTAGACGCCCAGGATGTAGCGGTGGAAGAACTCGCCCTGTCGGCCGGGTGGGAGCCCGAGGCTGTACGGCTCCGTGATGTTGCGGTTCATGTCCCACTTCACGTACGAGATCGGCGCACTGCGCAGGACGGCGGCGATCGCCTCGTAGACGTGGTCCACGATCTCCGGACGTGACATGTCGAGCACGTACTGGTTGCGGCTCTCGGTGCGCTCGCGGCCGGGCACGCCGACGGCCCAGTCCGGGTGTGCGGCGAAGAGCTCGCTCCGCGCGCTCACCATCTCGGGCTCGATCCAGAGCCCGAACCGCATCCCCAGCCCCGTGACGGCACGCGCCAGGCCGTCGATCCCGTTGGGCAGCTTGCGCCGGTCCACGAACCAGTCGCCCAGCGAGCTGTCGTCCGAGTCGCGCCGGCCGAACCAGCCGTCGTCCAGGACGAAGAGCTCGATGCCCATCTCGTGCGCCGAGCGGGCGATCGCCAGCAGCCGCCCCTCGTCGAAGTCGAAGTAGGTCCCCTCCCAGTTGTTGATCAGCACGGGACGGGGGCGGTCCCGCCAGGTCCCGCGGGCCAGGCGCTCGCGGTAGAGGCGATGGTAGGCGTCACTCAGGGCGCCCAGGCCGGCGTCCGAGAAGGCCAGGATCGCCTCGGGGGCGGAGAACGCGGCACCCGGCTCCAGCGTCCAGGAGAACTGCTCGGGATCGATCCCGATCCGGACACGCGCGGTGTCGTAGAGGTCCACCCCGGCCTCGGCCAGGAAGTTGCCGGAGTAGACCAGGTGGACGCCGACCGCCTCGCCGTGCTCCTCCGTGGTGGAGCGCCGCACCAGGGCCAGGAAGGGATTGTGCTCATGCCCCGAGGCGCCGCGGCGGCTCGAGATGGACTGCCGCCCGGGTTCCAGGTGCCGCGATCGGACGTGGCGCTCGCGCGCCCAGGCGCCGCTCAGCTGCAGCATCTCCCAGTCCGCGTCCGGCAGGTCCAGCGAGGCGCTCATCACCGCCCGGATCCGGAGAGGACGCCCTCCCGCGTTCTCCACCCGGACGCTGCGGGCGATCACCGGGAGGCCCGCGAAGATCGTGTAGAGCAGGTGGACCTCCGCGCCGCAGACGTCGTCGCGCAGGAGGACGTCGACCGTCTCCGCCTCGGCATCGTCTTCGACGTAGGTGGCAGGGAGGCCTTCGATGGGCGGCTTGCCGCGCATCACGCGGTGGCCCGCGTACCGCAGCTCCAGGACCGTCGATCCGTCGGACTGCTCGACGACCAGGGCGGGCACGCGGAAGTCCCCGCGGTCGGCGGTCGGGTACTCCAGCCCGACCGGGTCGTCCAGTCGATTGGAGAACCCCCGGAAGTCGGCGGGGGCGAGATGGCGGTGGGACCGCTCGCGGGAGAGTGCCGGCCCGAAGTAGAGGTGGCCCAGGGAGCCGTCCCCAAGGACCGCGGCGATGTAGCTGATCTGTCCGTTGCTGAGGTGGAGCTCGCGGGTGTCGGCGTTCCAGTCGATCGACATGCGTCCCCTCGTGCCTGGCGGCCGGCACGCCGGCCGGCCCGGATCCCCTAGCGGCCGGCGAGCGCCGCCCGCCGCCGTGCGGGGGCGTGATCGCGGGTGGCCGTCGTTCCGCCCCGCCGTGCCGGCGTCCGCTCCGGTGGCGCGCTTCTGCCGGGCAGGTATGCCTCGACGACCCTGACGGGGATGGCGGCCCGCAGCATCCGCTGGACGGCGCGCAGCTCCTCCACCTCCTCGGGCGAGACCAGTGAGATGGCCGTACCGTTGGCGCCCGCCCGGCTGGTCCGGCCCACCCGGTGGATGTAGTCCTGTGGGTCGTACGGCAGCTCGTAGTTCACCACGTGCGGGAGTTCCTCGATGTCGAGCCCGCGCGAGGCGACGTCGGTGGCGACCAGGACCGTGACGTCACCGCGCTTGAAATCCTCGAGCGCGCGCATCCGCTCGGGCTGGCTCCGGTCGCCGTGGATCGCCACCGCCGGCACGCCCCGGCGATCCAGGTAGGAGGCCAGCCGACCCGCGGCGGTCTTGGTCCGGGTGAAGACCAGCACCTGCTCCATGCCCTCCGCCTCGATCAGGTGGATCAGCAGGTCCGCCTTGAGCTTCGCGTCCACCGGGTAGAGCGCCTGCGAGAGGTTGTCGGCCAGGCTGTTGCGGCGTGCCACCTCCACGGTGACGGGATCGTGCAGGAACTCCCGGGCGAGCCGCCGGATCTCGTCCGAGAAGGTGGCGGAGAAGAAGAGCGTCTGGCGGCGCGACGGCAGGAGCGCGACGATCCGCCGGACGTCGGGGATGAACCCCATGTCGAGCATCCGGTCGGCCTCGTCCAGCACCAGCACCTCTGCCTGGCCGAGCTTGACGGTGCCCTGGCCGATGTGATCGAGGAGGCGCCCTGGGGTCGCCACGAGGACCTCGACGCCCGACCAGAGCGCCTTCACCTGCGGCTCCATGGGCACGCCGCCGTGGATCACGGCCGAGCGGAGCGGCAGGCCGCGCCCGTAGGCGCGGAAGGACTCCTCCACCTGCACCGCCAGCTCGCGGGTCGGGGCGAGCACCAGCACGCGCACGGGGTGGCGGGCCGGCGAGATCGCCGTGTTCGCGTGCTGCCGCAGCCGCTCGAGGATGGGGAGCGCGAAGGCCGCGGTCTTGCCGGTGCCGGTCTGGGCGGCGGCGAGGACATCCCGTCCGGCGAGCACGTGCGGGATCGCCGCGGCCTGGACGGGGGTGGGTTCCGTGTAGCCCTCCCTGGCCACGTTGGCGAGGAGGTCGGTCGAGAGGTCGAGGCTGTCGAAGGTCAAGCGAGGCTCCTGGGCGCGTCCCGCGGGACGCCTGGGCGACCGGGCTGCCCTGGATCCACGATCCGGTGCCACGGTCGCACTGATCGGCTGCAACTCGGGCCCGGCGGCCCGCTTCGGCCGCGCGCCTGCCCCCGCAGCCGGAAACTGCAGCTCCTTTGGGGCGATGGTAGCACGCACCGCCCGTGCGCCCGCCGCCGGGCGGGTCCATGCGCCGCCCCGAGGTTCGCGACGCCTCCTGCCACCGCTCTGCCAGGGCGGGCACCGGAGTCTCCACGCCGCCTCCACGCGGCCTCCACGGCGCCCGGCGATCCTCGGACCGCTCGCAGATGACGAGCCTGCGAAACGCATGGAGGTACAGGCATGCGAAGGATCGTGGGGGCCATCGGCGCCCTGGGGTTTGCGTTCGTCCTGCTGGTCCCGACGGCGCTCGCCGCCGGGCCGGCGTCGGCCGGACGGACGGGCGGCCCGACCGCGGACAACGCCGGGATCGCCGCGGTGCTCAACCTGAGCTGGGAGCAGGTCCAGGACCTGCGCCAGCAGGGACAGAGCCTCGCCGAGATCGCCGCCGCGCAACAGGTGGATCCCCAGCGGCTGGTGGACGCGCTGGTGGCCCGGTGGACCGAGCGCATCGACGTGCGCGTCCAGAACGGCGCCCTCACGGCGGCGCAGGCCACGGAGCTGAAGTCCCGGCTCGCGGCGCGAGCGCAGGCATACGTCGACCAGACCGTGCCGGGCGGCATGGCCGGGGCGGCCGTGGGGGCCGGTCCGAGGGGAGCGGGAGCCGGGATGCGCAGCGGCGTCGGCCCCGGCCCGCGCGGGACGGGCACCGGCACCGGCACCTGCGACGGCACGGGTCCGCACGGCCCGGGCCGCCCCTGACGGGGCCGCAGCGACGGCACCAGCACCCCGGGTGAGGGGCGGACGTGATCGCGGCGAACATGCCGCGGTCCGCCCCGGGACCCGCACGGACGGCCGGGCTGTGCATGGCCCGGCCGTCCCGCTATCGTGGCCGGCATGAACGCCATGGTTCTCGTCGTGGACGACGAGCCCCACATCGTGGAGGTGCTGCGCGCCTACCTGGAGCGGGAGGGGCACCGGGTGCGGACGAGCGGGGACGGAGACGAGGCGCTCGCCCTGGCGCGCCGGGAGCCGCCCGACGTGATGATCCTGGACGTCATGCTCCCCGGTCGGTCGGGGTTCGACCTGCTGCGCGCGCTGCGCGCCGACGGATCGCGGGCCGGCGTGATCATGCTCACTGCGCGCGACGACGTCATCGACCGGGTGACGGGGCTCGAGCTCGGCGCCGACGACTACGTGGTCAAGCCGTTCGAGCCGCGCGAGGTGGTCGCGCGGGTGGGTGCGCTGATCCGTCGGATGGAGCGCCTGGTGCCCGCGGGCGCCACGCCCGCCGGGCCGATCCGGATCTTCGACCTGGACGTGGACGTCGAGGCCCGGGAGGTGCGCCGGTCCGGGGTGCCCGTGCCGCTGACCCGTGCCGAGTTCGACCTGCTGACCGCCCTGCTCGAGCAGCCGGGACGGGTGTGGACGCGGGAGCAGCTCGGCGAGCGCGTCTTCGGCGAGGCGTTCGAGTCGTTCGATCGGACCATCGACAGCCACGTCAAGAACGTGCGCCGGAAGCTGGGCGATCGCCCGGACGGCGGGGCGTACCTGGAGACCGTGCGCGGCGTCGGCTACCGCGCCGCGCGGTCGGCCGCGATGGAGGCGTCCGAGCCGGCGACATGACACTCCGCGTGCGGCTTGCGCTCGCCTTCGCCGCCGTGGCGCTCGCCACGGGCGCGGTGGTCGCGCTCGCGGCGCCCTTCGTCATCCAGCACGGGTTCACGCGGCTCGAGGCGGACGTGACGGCTGCCGGCACCAGGGCAGGCGCTCCCGGTTCGCGATCCGGGGCGGCCGGTCCACCAGAGGGAGCCGGACCGGCGGCACGGGCCGCCCAGATCCAGCAGGACACCACCCTGACCGTCATCGCCGTCGCGCTCGCCGCCGCCGCCGTGGCCTCCCTCGCCGGCGCCCTCGTGGCCGGCCGGATCGTCGGCCCGTTCCGGTCGCTGGAGACGGCCGCCGCCGCCGTGGCAGCCGGGGACCTGCGCCGTCGCTCGGGCGTGGCCGACCGCCCGGACGAGGTGGGCTCGCTGGGCCGATCGTTCGACCACATGGCGGAGGCGCTGCAGCGATCCGACGATTCGCGCCGGCGCCTGCTGCAGGACGCCGCGCACGAGCTGCGCACGCCCCTGGCCGTCATCGACGCGACCGCGAGCGCCCTCTCCGACGGGATCTACGAGCCGGACCAGCGGCACTTCGCCACGATCCGCGACCAGTCGCGGCAGCTCGCCCGCGTGGTGGACGACCTGCGCACGATCGGGCTCGCCGAGGACGGGAGGCTCTCGCTCCGGATCGAGCGGGTCCGGGTCGACCGGATGGTGAGCTCGGCCGCCGGCGCGTTCCGCGCGCGGGCCTCCCTGGCCGGGATCGAGCTCGAGGTGATGCCGCTGCCGGAGATCGCGATCGACGCCGACGGAGACAGGCTGGGCCAGGCGCTCGGAGCGCTCCTGGACAACGCGATCCGCCACACGCCCGCCGGCGGGCGGGTGGCGGTGACCGCGCGCGCCGTGATCCCGGGCGCCACCGCGACCGGTGCCGCCCCGGCGGCGAGGGGCAGCGTCCGGCGTGCGCCGGGTACGTCGGCCGCAGGTACGCCGGCTCCGGGGACGCGTGCCCCGGGCACTCCGGCCGCGGGGACGCATGCCCCGGGCACTCCGGCCGCGGGGACGCCTGCCCCGGGTACGCCGGCCGCGTCCGGCCGCGTGCGCATCGAGGTGGCGGACACCGGGCCAGGTATCGCTCCGGCAGACCTGCCGCGGATCTTCGATCGCTTCTACCAGGCCGATCGGGCCCGGGACCGGTCGACCGGGACGACCGGGCTCGGGCTGGCGATCGCCCGGGCCATCGTCCAGGCGCACGGCGGTGCGATCGGCGCCATGAACCGCGCGGACACCATGAACCGCACGGATGCCGTGAACAGCTCGACTCCGGGCACCGGCGCGGTCTTCTGGATCGAGCTGCCGCTGGCCCATGTATCCATTCCGGCCCCTGGTCCGTCTTCCAGGTGATCGCGGGGACCGGCCCCGCGCAGACGGAGGCTCCATGCCGGCCATGTCCATTCCCCAGAACGAACACCCCATCGACCGCGCGGTCCGGATCGTCCTCGGTGTCGTCCTCGGCGCGCTCGCCCTCGGCGGTGCCGTGGCCGCCCCGCTCTCGTATGTCGTCGTCCTCGTCGCCGTGATCGCGCTCGTCACCGGGATCAGCGGCTTCTGCCCGCTCTACTCGCTGCTCCGCGTGAGCACCTGCTCCACGGCGCGCCGCTAGCGACGGGTGACGCGTGGGCGGCACGGAGGACGCCGAACGGTTCGCCGAGCGACTGGCGGCCGAGCTGCCCGCGCTGGTGCGGCTCGCCGCCCGGCTCCTCCGTGACCCCGACCTCGCCGAGGACTGCGCGCAGGAGACGGTCGTCGGGGCCTGGCGCCGACGCGACCAGCTCCGCGACCCCGCGTCGCTCGCCCCGTGGCTCCGCCGGAGCCTGGTCAACCGGATCATCGACCGCTCGCGGAGCCGCCACGACGAGCTCGACATCGACGAGATCGAGGGGGACTGGAAGGACGACGCGTACTCGGTCCGGCCGGACCTCGTGCTCGACCGCGCCGAGCTGCGGGACGAGCTGGAGGACGCGCTTGCCCGGCTCCCGGTGATCTACCGGGTGCCGGTCGTGCTCCACGACGGCCTCGATTGGACCGCCGTGGAGATCGCCCGCGCCATGGGCGTCGGGCTCGCCGCCACCAAGCAACGGCTGCGGCGGGGAAGGATGATGCTCGTGAGTGCGCTTGCCGAGGACGATGCGCGTCGCCGCGCCAGCCTGGCGCAGCCGATGCGGTGCTGGCGCGCCAGGCGCCACGTCTCGGCCTACATGGACGGCGAGCTCGATCCGTCCACGCGCAGGGCAGTGGAGGATCACCTGGCCACCTGCCCCACCTGTCCGCCGCTCTACGCGAGCCTGGTCGGGGTGCGTGCCACGCTCGGTGGCCTGCGGGACCCGGACACGGTCATCGAGGAGGCGATGGCCTCCCGCATTCGCGATGCGCTCGAGGCCGAGGGCGCGGAGCTTGCCCACCACGAGTCCGGCATGCGGCCCCCGGGGGAGCGACGGGGCTCCTGACCGTCCCGTCGGCAGGGGCTCCTGACCGTCCCGGTGGCAGGCTCGCGCCACAGTCGGCACAATGGGCGCATGACCGACCACGAGGAGCGTCGCGCGGCCTGGGACCGTCGCCACGCCGAGCGCGGCCACATCGAGTCGAGCGAGCCGGATCCGTTCCTGATTGCCGAGGCGACGGAGCTGCCACCCGGCCGGGCGCTGGACCTCGCCTGCGGCGACGGGCGCAACGCGGTCTGGCTCGCCGCGCAGGGCTGGCGTGTCACCGGCGTCGATTTCTCGGCCGTGGCACTCGAGCGGGCGAGGGAGCGCGCCCGTGCGGCCCGGGTGGAGGTGGACTGGCAGGGGCACGACCTCCTGACCTGGCTGCCCCCGGAGGGCGCCTTCGACCTGGTCTCGCTGATCTACCTGCATCTGCCGCACGAGGAGCGCCGGCAGGTGCTGGCGCACGCGGCGCGCGCCGTCGCGCCGGGGGGCCGCATCCTGGTGGTGGGCCACGACCGGCGCAACGTGGCCGAGGGAGCGGGAGGGCCGCAGGACCAGCGTGTCCTCTACTCCGCCTCCGAGGTCGCCGCCGAGCTGCCGGGCCTGCGCATCGAGCGGGCAGAGGCCGTGCTCACCGACCACGGGGAGCACCGGCGGGTGGACGCGGTGGTCATGGGGCGCCGGGACGCTGCCTGAGCCACGCGGGGACGCCGCGCGAGCGACGTGGGGACGCCGCCCGGGCGCGGCTAGGAGACGACCAGGCCGGGCTCGCTGACGGTCGTCGCCTCGTGCGGCCGCACCGCGACGACCTGCTCCCGGGACGCCTCCTCGATCGTGAGGCCGGCCGGCTCCGGCAGCACCTGCGTGAGCAGGGCGCCCAGCAGCGCGGCGCCCGCAGTGAAGAGCAGGGTGGTCTGGAGGCCCAGCGCGGCCTCGAGGTGCGGGAACGCGTAGACCCCCACGAACGCCCCCACCTTCGCGATCCCGGAGGAGATCCCGTGCCCGGTGGTGCGGCTCGTGATCGGGAAGACCTCGCTCGGCAGGACGAACGTCGTCACGTTGGGTCCGAACTCGGTGAAGAAGTAGCTGATCCCGTAGAGCGCCAGGAAGGGGAGGATCACGTGCGTGATCGATGGCACCAGGCCGATCACGCCGAAGGCCGCCGCCATCCCCAGGAAGCCGATCCACTGCAGCCGCCGGTGGCCGATCCGGTCGATCGTGATCAGCGCGAGCAGGTACCCCGGGGCCGCGGCCAGGACGAAGATGATCAGCGTCCAGGCCACCGACTGCATCAGGGACGCGTGGGGCGCCACCGACCGCAGGATGAGCGGCGTCGAGATGGTGTTGCCGTAGTAGGCGTAGTCGAGCAGGAACCAGGAGCCCGCGGTGCCGGCCAGCAGGACCAGGTTGCGCCGGTTCCGGATGAAGTCCGCGAACCGCTGGCGCGGCGCCCGCTCCTCGGCGGCGGTGGCGCGGATCGCGCCGCCCGTGAAGCCCTCCATGCTCGAGGCCGCGCCGGACGCGTCTCCCAGGACGCGGGCCATGTACCGGGGCGACTCGGGCATCGTCCGCCGCAGGTAGATGACCGCCAGGGCAGGGAGCGCGCCCAGGCCGAGCATCAGCCGCCAGGCGAGGCCGTTGGAGATCCCGGCGCCGAGCAGGGTGAGACCCACCACCGGCCCGACGATCAGGCCCAGGGCCTGCGTCGAGAAGACCATGCTGACCAGCCGCCCGCGGTCCTTCCGGTTCGCGTACTCGCTCATGATCGTGGCGCTGACCGGGTAGTCGCCTCCGATGCCGATCCCGAGCAGGAACCGCGCGGCGATCAGCCAGGCCAGGTTCGGCGAGAGCGCGGAGAGCACCGCGGCCACCGCCATGATCGCGGCCTCGATCCCGTAGATCGCCTTGCGGCCGAGGATGTCCGCCACCCGGCCGAAGACCACCGCGCCGATGAAGGCGCCGACCAGGGCGACGCTGCTGGCGAGGGTGGCCTCCGTGGTGGTGAGGTGCCACTCGGCGGTGACGAGGGCGAGCGCGACGCCGATGATGAACAGGTCGTACGCGTCGGTGAAGAACCCCATCCCGGAGGTGAACATCGCCCGGAGGTGGAAGACGCTCAGCGGCGCCTCGTTGAGGGCGTCCGTCAGCGTGCCCGAGCCGCTCGCACGGTCAGCAGACATGCAGGCTCCTTTCTGCGCAGTCGTCGGGACGCTACCGCGTGCTCGTTACGGGACTGTTAAATGCGTGCGCCGGGCGGCGTCGCGGTCGCTCAGCGCCCCGCACGGTCCCGCCTGGCGGAACCGACCGGGGGCGCGTCGTTCCGCCCGGAGGTCGGCTGCCGGCGACGCGCGAGCAGCAGGACGGCCGGGGCCGCCACAAGCAGGGCCAGGAGGGCGGCCGCCGCCGCCACCGCTGCCGGGGGCGCCGCGGTCGCGGCCTGCTGCAGCGAGGCCTCCAGCGAGAGGCTGGCCTCGTCGAGGCCGAGGCTGGTGTAGAGCCCGGAGAACATCGTCGGGCCCTGGAAGACGATGAAGCCGGCGCCGAGGACCATGAACAGGAGGCTGGACACGACGGTCGAGATGTGCCGCTCGACCGGACCGATGCGCACCGACCGTCCCCGCAGCCGACCCCGCCACGCCGCCCCCAGGCGCTCCCAGGCGAGCGCCAGGAGGAAGAGGGGGAACGCCATGCCCGCCGCGTATGCCGCGAGCAGGAGCGCGCCCGGGAGGAGACCGCCGGAGCCGGCCGCGATGGTGAGAATCGCCCCCAGGATGGGCCCCGCACAGAAGCCGCCGAGGCCGTAGCTCAGCCCCAGCACGTAGGTGCTGGCCGCGGTCTCCGTGGTCATGGCCCGGGGCCGGGCCGGACCCGGGAGCTCGAAGCCTCCGAGGGCAAGCTGCAGGCCGCCGATGGCGATGAGGGTGAGCCCCGCCAGGAGCGTCAGCGGCCCGCGCGCGGCGAGCAGTGCCGCGCCGACGGCGCCCGCACCCAGTCCCGCCGGGATGAGCAGCGTGACGAGGCCCAGGTAGAAGACGCCGGTCCGCAGCGCCAGCCGGGTGGGCGAGGGGAACGCGTACGCGAAGAACGCGGGCAGGAGCAGCGCGGAGCAGGGGCTCAGGAGCGAGAGGAGGCCGCCGGCGAAGGCGACCAGCAGCTCGAGCGGCACGTGCTACCCGGGCAGGTATCCCGCGCGGCGACGGGCGACGGGACGGGCCGCCGCCGGGCGGGTCCGGAGCGGCGCGCTCACCGGCCCGCCAGCGCCGCGTCGATGGCCGACTGGAAGACGGAGTAGGGCTGCGCCCCGTCGATCCGCTGGCCGTTCACGAAGAACGCCGGCGTCCCGGTGATCCCGAGGCGCGCCGCCTGCGCGTAGTCGGCCTGCACGGCGCCGCCGTACTTGTCCGAGTCGACGCAGGCGTCGAACGTGGACGCGTCGAGCCCGAGCTGCTGTCCGAACGCCTTCAGGCGGTCCTTCGAGAACGCGCCGGTGTTCTGGCCGGCCTGGTGCTCGTACAGCAGGTCGTGGTACTGCCAGAACTTGCCCTGGTCGGCGGCACATCGCGCGGCGTTCGCGGCGTCCCTGGACTCGCTGCCCATCCACGCCATGTCGTGCCACTCCAGCCGCACCTTGCCGGTGTCGATGTAGGCCGTCTGGATCTGCGGCTCGATCGTCCTGGCCCAGGTCGCGCAGTAGGGGCACTGGTAGTCGGCGTATTCGGTGATGGTGACCGGGGCGGTGGACGACCCCAGGACGGGCGTGGCTGCCCGGACGGGCGGGGCGGTGGCGGCCATCACCCCGGCGATCACGATCGCGACCGCGGCCACACCGGCGAGGCCCATCAGCGAGGGGAATGCCCAGCGGCGCAGGCGGGACGGCTCGTGCCGCCTGCCCGTCCGATGCGCCCGGTCGCCGGGGGTGCGGGACCCGGCCGACGCATGCGTGCCGGACGCGGCGCGGGAGGGCCCGGGCGTCCCGGCGGCCGCGGTTCCCGGCGCGCCGGGAAGGTCCGCGTCCCGGGTCGCATCGAGTGCGGGAGAAGGGCGCTGCTGGGATCCAGCGGCGGCTCGAATGCGGTCGGAACTCCGGCCCCGAGATCGGCGATCGCGACGGGACACGAACGGTGCCTCCGGTTGAGGGTTCGCCGCGGATCGGCCGTGGCGCCGCCGGGATCGTAGCATCTAGTTGCGTACTTGCGCAAGCTACGGACTATCGCGGAGCCGCGCTGCCGGCAGCGGCGGGGCGGGCAGGTGTCGAAACCTGATGCCGACGTTGACCGTTGGCCAACCGTCCGTCGGGTACTGTGCGCGCCATGCTCCACCGACCTCGTTCCACCATGGCGCTCGCCGCCACCCTCACCCCCGTCCTCGTGGCCGGCATGGTCGCCGCCGGCTGCACCGGCGCCGCGACGGCTGCCGGATCGACTGCCGGCACCGGCCAGGCCGCCCTCGCGGGTTCGCCGTCGGCGGGTTCCGCAGCGCCCGCCGGCGCCGCCTCGGCCCCGTCCGCCTCCGCCCAGCCACTCGCGGCCGGCTCACCCTCGCCGTCGCCGTCCGCCTCGACCACGGCGACCGCCGGACCGCTCGGCGGGGACCTGCTCATCGCGGACCGGGGCAACGACCGGCTGCTCATCGTCACCCCGGCCAGGAAGATCGTCTGGTCCATGACCATCGATCCCGGGGGACCCCGGGGTTCGCAGTCGTGGGGACCCGACGACGCGTTCTTCACGCCGGACGGGACGCACATCATCATCAACCAGGAGAACGCCGACACCGTCTCGGTGATCGACATCGCGACCCGGAAGATCGTCTGGACCTACGGCCATACCGGCCATCCCGGGAGCGCCCCCGGGTACCTGAATGGACCCGACGACGCGTACATGCTGCCCGACGGCAACGTCACGGTGGCCGACATCAAGAACCAGCGGATCCTGGTCATCTCGCCGTCGAAGACGATCGTCCACCAGTACGGGCTGACGGACACCCGGCGCCACGACCCGCCCGTCGCCTACGCCGCGCCCAACGGGGACGTGCCGCTCGCGGACGGCGGCATGCTGGTCACCGAGATCGGAGGCAGCTGGGTCGACCGCCTCGACGCGTCCGGCCGCCTGGTCTGGGCCGTGCACCTGCGCGACATCGCCTATCCGTCGGACGCGCAGCTGCTGCCCGACGGGAACGTGCTGGTGGTGGACTACTCCACGCCGGGCCAGATCGAGGAGGTCACCCCGACCGGCCGGGTGCTCTGGCGCTACGACGTCCGGGGCGGGCCCGGGATGCTCTCCAACCCGTCCCTGGCCGTGCGGCTGGCGAACGGCAACATCGCGGTCACCAACGATTTCGGCCAGACCATCGACGTGATCAACCCGGCCACGAAGCGGATCGTCTGGCAGTACGGCCATCTCGGGGTGGCGGGCACGGGCAGCGACTACCTGTACAACCCGGACGGCATGGACCCGGTGCCGGCGACGACCGCCGCCCTGCTCGCCTCGCTCCACTGACGATCGGCCGGCGGCACGCCGGGGGTCAGCCCGATCCGGGCCCGCCCTCCGCGGGCTGCCGCGATGCCGACTCGCCGGGGCCCGCGAACGCGCGCGGCCAGCTGACCGACAGGCTCGCGCCGCCGCTGGCCGACGACCCGATCCTCCAGCGCCCGCCGGTCGCCCGCACGATGGCGTCGGCGATCGCCAGGCCCAGCCCGGAACCGCCCGGCGCGTCGGTGGCGCGGTGGAAGCGATCGAAGATGCGACTGCGCTCCTCCGGTGGGATCCCGGGCCCCGAGTCGTCGACGGTGACCCGGATGCGGGATCCGTCGTGCGCGACGGAGAGGTCCACCGAGCCGCCCTCGGGCGAGTAGCGGCAGGCGTTGTCCAGCAGCACGCCCAGCAGGCGGTCGAGCCAGTCGGGCGGGACGGCCACCACGCTGCTCCCGGGTTCGGCGTGCACCCGCAGTGCGAGATGTCGTGACTCGGCCACCACCGCGAAGCGGTCGGCCGTCTGCGCCGCCATCACGCCGAGGTCCACCGGCTCGGCGTCGGGGTGTGCCTGCGCGGCGTCGAACCGTGCCAGCCAGAGCATGTCGTCCACCAGCCGTCGGATCCGCTTGCTCTCACGGTCCACGCGCTCGAAGGCGGTGCGATACCACGCCGCGCTCCGCTCCGCGGACAGGGCCAGGCTCGTCTGCGCCTCGATGACGGAGAGCGGCGTGCGCAGTTCGTGGGAGGCGTCGGCGGTGAACTCGAGCTGGCGCTGCCTGGCGCGCTCGATCGGGGCGGCCACGCGGCGCCCGATCACGACCGCTCCCAGGAAGACGAGGACGAGCAGCACCGGGCCGATGAGCGCCTCGGCCACGATCACCGTCGACTGCGCCTGCGAGACCGACTCCATGGTCTGTCCCACCACCACGTACTGGGCGCCGGTCTGGGTGCCGTCGATCCGCACCTGGGCCTGGTTGACGGTGATGGTGGTGGGCGTCGACACGTCCCGGTAGGCGGCGGGGAGCGTCGCGTTCGCCGTGTTGGAGATGACCTGCCCGTCGGGGTAGACGGTCCAGACGATGACCGGCGGACCGAACGGATGCTCGGGAGGCGGCGCCCCGAAGCCGGTGGACTGCGCCGGCGGGGGCTCGTGCGAGAGCCGGTCGAGCGTCTGGGCGAGGTGGTCGTCGACCTGTGCGGTGAGCGAGCGGGTGACGATGAGGACCACCGCGGCGGCCACCAGCAGGTAGGCCACCCCCACCACCACCGCGGCCGAGAGGGCCACCCGGATGGAGGTGGAGCGCAGGTCCACCGCGCGATGGGCGGTCACGTCTCCTCCAGGCGGTAGCCGGCGCCGCGCACGGTCACGATGCGCACGCCGGCACCGGGAAGCTTGGCGCGAAGGCGGCTCAGCTGGACGTCGATGGCGTTCGACCCGAGGGGGTCGGTCTCATCCTGCCAGGCGTGCTCGGCGATCGCCCTGCGGTCCACCACCGCCGGCGACCGGCGCATGAGCAGCTCCAGGATGCGGTACTCGGTGGCCGTCAGGCTGAGCGGACGCCCCTCCGTGGTGATCTCGCGGCGGACCGGGTCCAGGGCGAGGGCGCCGCGCTGGACCACCGGCGCGTCCACGCCACGGGGTCGTCGCTGGAGGGCGCGGATGCGCGCGAGCAGTTCCCCGAAGTCGAAGGGCTTTACCAGGTAGTCGTCCGCGCCGGCGTCCAGCCCACGGATGCGGTCCGGCGGCGCGTCCCGGGCGGTCAGCATCAGGAGCGCCGTGGGGCGATCGTGGCGGCGCGCCCAGGCGACGACGTCGATCCCGGGCGCGCCGGGCATCCGCCAGTCGATCACGGCCACGTCGTAGTCGTAGAAGCGGAGCTGCATGATGGCGTCGTCGCCGCGTTCCACGGCGTCCACCTGGTAGCCCTGGTCCTGGAGCCCTTCCACCAGGACGTCGCGGAGGCCCGGGTCGTCCTCGGCGACGAGGATGCGCATCGCCTCAGGTCCCCCGCGGGGACCGTCGATCCGCAGCGCCCGGGCCAGGATCCGTCATCCGACCATTATGGTGGCCCCTGGCCCGGCCACCGGCACTCCCGGGTGTCTGCTGCCCGCCCGGTCCGGCGGGCGACGTGCCGTTCACCCGCCCAGTCTCGGAGGGCGTGCCTTTCGGTTCGGTTACGACGACCGCTCAGCTCGCGGGCCAGCGCTCATCGAAC
>JAJYDP010000040.1 GCA_021777365.1 Chloroflexota bacterium
CGTCGCGCCCATGAGGAGGACCGGGCGGCCCGCCAGCGGTGCCGCGGCAGGCGGCCGCGACGCCCAGTCGATGGCGTTCTTCACGACCGCCGGGAGGCTGTGGTTGTACTCGGGCGTCACCACGAGGAGGCCGTCCGACGCGGCGACCGCCTCGCGCAGGGCACGCACCTCGAGGGTGGCATCCCGGGCGTCCAGGTCGGCGTCGTAGAACGGCAGCCGCTCGATCGGGAACGCCTCGATCGCGACCCCCGCGGGGGCGACGTCGCGCGCCGCGCGAAGGAGGGCGCCGTTGAACGACCCGCGCCGCGTGCTGCCGACCAGCGCGACGATCCGGATCGGTTGCGGGGCATGGCCGTGTGACGCGCCGAGGGCCTGCAGCACCACGGCGCCGCGGGCCGCGTCGGTGCCGGCGCCGGCGCCGGCGCCGGGGATCGGGATGGACGTGGGGGTGGGGGTCAAGGCGAAGCGCTCGTTCATTGCAGGCGCAATGATTGCACGCGCAACCAAGCTCGTCAAGGGGGCGACGCGGCAGGGCTGCGGACGACGCCGGACGCTACGGCAGGTCCGCCACCACCCTGGGCCTCTCGATCATCTCCGGCAACGGCCCGACTCATCCCCAGCCTGCCGGCGATCCTCCGGCTCGGGCCGCGACCCGAGCCTCGGCCTCGCCGCTCTCGAGGTACGCGCGATACGGATCCGCCGGCAGCCCGCGTGCCGTGCGCAGCTCGGCGAGGACAGGGCGCACGTCGGTCGCGAAGGCGTCCGTGAGCGCGCTGTTCGCCTCCAGCACGTCGCCCGCCGCCTGCGCCGCCAGGAGCGCCTCGCGATCCACCAGCAGGGCCTTGGCGAACGCCTCCTGCAGGTTCATGACCGAGCGGATCATGGCCGGGATCTTCGGCTCGATGTTGTGGCACTGGTCGATCATGTAGACGGTGTCCCGGGCGCAGGCACGGGCGACCGGATCGGCGTCGTCGCGCATCGCGTTCACCAGCTCGTGGGCGATACGGAAGAGCTGGTAGGGGTCGATGCTGCCGACCATCAGGTCGTCGTCACCGTACTTCTTGTCGTTGAGGTCGAACCCGCCGAGGCGGCCCTCGGCGAGCAGCGCCGCCACGATCTGCTCGATGTTGACGCCCATGGCGTGGTGCCCGAGGTCCACGCACACCGTGGCCCGCTCACCGACCAGCCGGGACACGGACAGCGCCTGGCCCCAGTCCTGGACGTCGGTGGAGTAGAAGGCCGGCTCGTACAGCTTGTACTCGAGGAACATGCGGGCGCCGGCGGGCAGGTGCGGGTAGATCTCCCGGAGTCCGCCCACCAGGCGATGCCGACGGCCGCGCAGGTCGTCCTGGCCGGGGTAGTTGGTGCCGTCGCCGAGCCAGACCTTGACCACGCTCGAGCCCGTCCGGTCGGCGATCTCGCAGCACTCCACGATGGCCGCCACCGCCCTGTCCCGCACCGTCCCCGACGGATGGCACAGGGACCCCAGCATGTAGTCCTCGTCCTGGAACGTGTTGCTGTTGATCCCCCCGATGCGGAGCCCGCGCTCACCCGCGTAGGCGGCGAGGGCGCCGAAGTCGTCCACACGGTCCCATGGGATGTGCAGCGCAACGGACCCAGCGATGCCCGTGTACCGTCGGACCGTCGCGGCGTCGTCGATCTTCTCGAACACCGTGCGAGGGACGCCGGGCTGCGGGAAGACGCGGAACCGGGTGCCGGTGTTGACGAACCCCCACGACGGCAGCTCGATGCTCAGGCCATCGAGCGCCCACGCGAGGCGGTCGACCATCGGCGCCGAGGCTGGCTGGCTGACGGATGCGGTGCTGGCCATCGATCAGGACTCCTTCACGACCGGCTGCCGCCGGACTGTGGGGCGTGCCGGACGGCCGCGGCGGGACGGTCGTCCGGACGGTGCGACAGGGCTGCGAAGCGGGCCCGCTGCTCGGACCAGTCGCCGCGGGGCTCGTAGGTGGTCGTCGAGAGCGACCGGGCGATCAGGGTGCGTCCGGCGGCGACGTCCGGGATCTCGCCCAGGGCCATGGCCTGCACGACCAGGTTCCCAAGAAGGGTGGCCTCGACCGGTCCGGCGTGCACCGGGAGCCCGGTGGCGTCCGCGGTGAGCTGACACAGGAGGCGGTGGTTCGCGCCGCCGCCGACCACGCGGACGGCGTCGACGGAGACCCCCGCCACCTGGCCGAGCTCCGCGAGGACGGCGGCGTAGCGCAGGGCGAGGCTCTCGAGGATCACGCGCAGGAGCGTCCCCGCGTCCCCCGGAACCGCCTGCCCGGTTTCCCGGCACCACGCCCGGATGCGCTCGGGCATGTCACCGGGATGCAGGAAACGCGGGTCGTCGGGGTTCACGAGGGCGGTGAAGGCGGGCGCCGACGCGGCCATGGCGGCCAGTTCCTCGTACGCAGGCGGGTCGCCGGAGGGCCACAGGACACGGCGGGTCTCCTGCACCAGCCAGAGCCCCGCCACGTTGCGCAGCAGCCGGATCGTGCCGCCGACGCCGCCCTCGTTGGTCAGGTTGGCGGCGCAGCTGGCGTCGCTGATGACCGGACCGGACACCTCGAGGCCGAGGAGCGACCACGTGCCCGAGGAGAGGAAGGCCGTGCTCGGGCCGTCCAGCGGCGCTCCCACGACGGCCGACGCGGTGTCGTGGGATGCCGACGCCACCACGCGGGTCCTGGTCAGGCCCGGAGCGTCTGCGACCTCCCCGCGCAGGAGACCCAGCACCGTGGCCGGCTGCACGATCTCCGGCAGGAGACGCTCCGGGATCCCGAACCGCGCCGCCAGGGGGCGGGCCCAGTCCCGGGTACGCGGGTCGAGCAGCTGGGTCGTGCTGGCGTTCGTGTACTCCGCCACCGTGCTGCCGCACAGGAAGTGCGCGAAGAGGTCGCCCATCATCAGCAGTCGATCGGCCTGGCGGAGCAACGGGTCGTCGGCGCGCACCATGGCCAGCAGCTGGTACAGCGTGTTGATGGGCATGAACTGGATGCCGGTGGCCCGGTAGAGCTCGGTGCGCGGTACGAGCGCGTCGGCAGCCGCGGGCATGCCGTCGGTCCGCGCGTCCCGGTAGTGCACCGGGTTCGCCAGGAGCCGCCCGCGGGCGTCGAGCAGGCCGAAGTCCACGCCCCAGGTGTCGACGCCGATGGAGGCGACCGGTCCGCCACTCCCCGCGCGCCGGAGCCCGGCGGCCACCTCGCCGAAGAGCCGCAGGAAATCCCAGTGCAGCGTGCCCGCGAGGGCGACGGGTATGTTCGGGAAGCGATGCACGTCCTCGACGACGAGCCGCTCGCCGTCGAACGTGCCCACGGCCACCCGCCCGCTCTCGGCGCCGAGGTCGAGGGCGACGAGCCGCCGGGCGCGCTCAGCCAAGGCGGAACCCCTCGTCCGGCTCCGGCCCGGCGGCGATGCGCACATCGATCCCCGCCCGGCGAAGGTCGGCCACCATCTCGGCAGGGGCGCCCGCATCGGTGATGACGCCGGTGAGTCGCTCCGTGCGGCAGAAGGTGGCGAAGGCCGCCCGGCCCCACTTGGTGTGGTCGATGATCCCGAAGACTTCGCGCGCCGGCCCCACCATGGCACGCTTGATCTGCGCCTCCTCCTCGGTGGCGTCACTCAACCCCGACTCGAGCGTGAAGCCCGCGGCGCCCACGATGGCCTTCTGCACGTTGATGCGCCGGAACATGCCGTCCCCGATCCCGCCCACCAGGGAGAAGGCCTCGTGTCGCACCCAACCGCCGAGCATCAGCACGCTGACGCCCGGGTACCCGGCCAGTTCCGACGCGATCCGCAGACCGTTCGTGACCACCGTCAGGTGCGTCCAGCCTCCGTGCGCCCGGATCGCGCGCGCCACGTAGAGCGCCGTCGTGCTGGCATCGAGGACGACCGCCTCGCCGTCGTGGATGAGGGAGACGGCGTCCGCGGCGATCCAGGTCTTCTCGTCCTGCTGGAGGCGCTCGCGGATCTCGAATGCGCTCTCGGGTCGGGCGCGGCCGACGGCGACCGCTCCGCCATGGGTCCGGACGAGTCGCTGCTCCTGCTCGAGACGCGCCAGGTCCTTCCGGATGGTGACGGCCGAGACGCCGAACTGCGCGGCGAGGTCGATCACTCGCGCGCGGCCGTGCTCCTGCACCACGAGCGCGATGCGGTGCTGTCGCTCTCGCGCGAACTCATCGCCGGTGGCACGTGTCTTCGGCACCCTTCACCCCGCGGAACCACGACCAGGACGAGACCGGGAGCACTTGCGTGGGCGCACGATACGAGCACATCGATCGAAGTGTCAACACAATCAATCGAAAGTATTCAAAAGCCTCTGCGAGCGTGCTATGGTGCGGCGAGCATCTTCGCGTGCACGGCGCTGCCGCGACGCAGCCGCACGCCTCGACGGGCTGGAGGCAGACCCTTGACCACGTTGACGAATCCCCGCGCGGAGACACGCAAGCCGGCGACCCCCGAGGAAGTCCGCGAACTTCTGGACCGCTCCCATCGCCTGGGCGCCGATCCGCGCAACACCAACTACGCCGGCGGGAACACGTCGGTCACATGGACGGCCGTTGACCCCGCAACCGGGGAACCGGTGGAGCTGATGTGGGTGAAAGGATCCGGCGGGGACCTGGGAACGCTCACCGAGAGCGGGCTCGCCGTGCTCCGGATGGACCGTCTGCGGGCCCTGGTCGGCGTCTACCCGGGCGTCGAACGCGAGGACGAGATGGTCGCCGCCTTCGACTATTGCCTCCACGGCCGGGGAGGTGCGGCGCCATCCATCGACACACCGACCCACGCCCTGGTGGACGCGCCCCACGTCGACCACCTGCACCCGGACTCCGGGATCGCCTTCGCGACCGCCGCGGACGGCGAAGCGTTGACCGCCGCCTGCTTCGGCGACCGGGTGGCCTGGGTCCCCTGGCGGCGTCCCGGGTTCCAGCTCGGCCTCGACACGGCGGCGATCCAGCGCGATCGACCGGGAACGATCGGGGTGATCCTCGGCGGTCACGGCATCACGGCCTGGGGCGACAGCTCCGAGGCGTGCGAGGCCAACTCGCTCGAGATCATCGCCACCGCGCAGCGGTACATCGACGAGCACGGCCGGCCGGAGCCCTTCGGGCCCGTCGTCGAAGGCCGGGAGCCCCTGCCGGAACGCGAGCGTCACGAGCGGGCGGCCGCGCTCTTCCCGGTCATCCGCGGCCTGGCCTCCACCGACCGGGCCCTGGTGGGCCACTACACCGACAGCGAGGTGGTGCTGGACTTCCTCTCCCGCGGCAAGGCGCCGCAGCTGGCGGCGCTCGGCACCTCCTGCCCGGACCACTTCCTGCGCACCAAGGTGCGCCCCCTGTTCCTCGATCTGCCGGGGGACGCCCCGCTCGACGCGGTCGTGGCGCGGCTCAAGGAGCTCCACGCGGCGTACCGGGAGGACTACCGCGCCTACTACGAGCGCCATGCGCAGCCGGACAGCCCCGCCATGCGAGGCGCCGATCCCGCGATCGTGCTGGTGCCCGGGGTCGGCATGTTCAGTTTCGGTGCGAACAAGCAGACGGCGCGCGTGGCGGGCGAGTTCTACGTCAACGCCATCAACGTCATGCGGGGCGCGGAGGCCCTCTCCACCTATGCGCCGATCCCGGAGTCGGAGAAGTTCCGCATCGAGTACTGGGCGCTGGAGGAAGCGAAGCTCCAGCGGATGCCGAAGCCGAAGCCGCTCGCGACGCGCGTCGCCCTCGTGACGGGTGCGGGATCCGGGATCGGCCGCGCCATCGCCCACCGGCTGGCCGCCGAGGGCGCCTGCGTGGTGGTCGCCGACATCGACGGCGGGCGCGCAAGCGCCGTGGCGGGCGAGCTGGGGGGCACCGACACCGCCATCGCGGTCACCGTGGACGTCACCGACGAGGCGCAGGTCACCGAGGCGTTCCGGTGCGCCGTGCTGGCCTTCGGTGGCGTGGACCTGGTGGTGAACAACGCCGGCATCTCGTTGTCGCGCTCCCTGCTGGACACCACGCTGGCCGACTGGGACCGCCAGCACGACGTGATGGCGCGCGGGTCGTTCCTGGTCGCGCGCGAGGCGGCGCGGGTCATGACCGAGCAGCACCTGGGCGGGGACATCATCTACATCGTCAGCAAGAACGCGCTGGTGGCCGGCCCCAACAACGTCGCGTACGGCGCGGCGAAGGCGGACCAGGCCCACCAGGTGCGGCTGCTTGCCGCGGAGCTTGGGGCACACGGGATCCGAGTGAACGGCGTCAACCCCGACGGCGTGGTGCGCGGATCCGGGATCTTCGCCGGTGGCTGGGGCGCGGAGCGAGCCGCCGTCTACGGCGTGCCGGAGGAGAAGCTCGGCGAGTTCTACGCGCAGCGCACGCTCCTGAAGCGCGAGGTCCTCCCGGAGCACGTCGCGGCGGCGGTGTTCGCCCTCACCGGGGGGGACCTGGCGCTCACGACCGGCCTGCTGGTACCCGTCGACGCAGGCGTCGCCGCGGCGTTCCTGCGGTGAGCGCAGGTGGCACCGCCCGCATGCCGTGGCTGACGCCGTCGGCCGCGGGTGCCCCGGCGCCGGGGCCGACCGGCGCCCGACGGGGCGGGTGACGCCGTGCGGGTGGCGCTGTTCGTCGCCTGCTACAACGACCTCCTGTACCCGCAGGTGGGGCGGGCGGTGGTGCGCCTCCTGCGTCGCCTCGGGCAGCCGGTGGAGTTCCCGCCGGGCCAGACCTGCTGCGGCCAGATGCACTTCAACACCGGCTATCGCGAGGCGTGCGTCCCGCTCGTGCAGGGCTTCGTGCGCGTCTTCGCCGGCTACGACGCCGTGGTGACCCCCTCATCCTCGTGCGCCTCCATGGTGCGGCACTACCACGCCACGGTCGCCCGGGAGGCGGCCGACGCGGGCACGGATCCGTCCCTCCCGGCACGCGTCGCGGAGGTGGCGCCCCGGGTCTACGAGCTGAGCGAGTTCCTGGTCGACGTGCTCGGCGTCACCGACGTCGGCGCGCGCTTCCCGCACACCGTGGCGTTCCACCCCACCTGCCACTCACGGCGACTGCTGGGGGTGGGCGACCGGCCCGAGCGCCTGCTGGCGGCCGTCGACGGCCTGACCCTGGTGGACATGCCTCACGCGGAGACCTGCTGCGGCTTCGGCGGCACGTTCGCCGTGAAGAACGCGGACACGTCGGTCGCCATGGGGCTCGACAAGGTCGCGGACGTGCTGGCGTCCGGCGCGGAGGTGCTCACCGCGTCGGACACGTCCTGCCTGATGCACATCGGTGGGCTCCTCTCGCGCCGCGGCGCACCGGTGCGGGTGATGCACATGGCCGAGATCCTGGCCGGACCGGAGGACGGCGGATGACGGCGCCCGATCGCGAGCTGCAGCCCCTCGCGCCGCAGCCCCTCGCGCCGCCCGAGCCCGGCGCACGCGGCCGGGCCGGCCGGCCGTTCGAGCCAATCCCGACCTATGCCGGCACGCCGCCGTTCCCGCGTGCCGCGCGAGCCGCGCTGGCGGACACGCGGCTGCGCGCCAACCTGCAGCGGGCGACGGCCACCATCCGCGCGAAGCGTGCCCGGGCAGTCGCCGAGCGCGACGACTGGGAGGCCCTGCGGCTCGCCGGTGCCGCCATCAAGAACGAGGTCCTCCACGACCTGCCGGCGCTCCTCGTACAGCTCGAGCGGGCGGTCACCGACGCCGGCGGAACGGTGCACTGGGCCCGGGACGCCGCGGAGGCCAACGCCATCGTGACGCGCATCGTGCGCGAGCACGGCGCCACCGAGGTGGTCAAGGTCAAGTCGATGGCCACCGAGGAGATCGAGCTCAACGAGGCCCTCGCCGAGGCCGGCATCGCCGCCTGGGAGACGGACCTCGCGGAGCTGATCGTGCAGCTCGGCCACGACCTGCCGTCCCACATCCTGGTGCCGGCGATCCACCGCAACCGCGCGGAGATCCGCGAGATCTTCCGCCGTGAGATGGCGCTGGCCGGGCGTCCCGCCCCCGACGACCTGTCCGACGAGCCGCGCGAGCTGGCCGAGGCGGCCCGGCTGCACCTGCGGGAGAAGTTCCTGCGCGCCCGCGTCGCGGTCTCGGGCGCGAACTTCGCGATCGCGGAGACCGGGACGATCGCGGTGGTGGAGTCCGAGGGGAACGGGCGCATGTGCCTGACGCTCCCCGAGGTGCTGATCACGGTGATGGGCATCGAGAAGCTCCTGCCGCGCTGGCAGGACCTCGAGGTCTTCCTCCAGCTCCTCCCGCGCTCGGCCACGGCGGAGCGGATGAACCCCTACACCTCGATGTGGACCGGCGTGACGCCGGGCGACGGCCCCCAGGCATTCCACCTGGTGCTGCTGGACAACGGCCGCTCGGACGTGCTGTCGGACCCGGTGGGGCGCCAGGCGCTGCGCTGCATCCGCTGCTCCGCGTGCCTGAACGTCTGTCCGGTCTACGAGCGCGTGGGCGGCCGCGCCTACGGCTCGGTCTACCCGGGGCCCATCGGCGCGATCCTCACGCCCCAGCTGCGGGGGATCGTCCGGCACCCTGTGGACGCGCAGACGGCCTCCCTCCCCTACGCCTCGTCGCTGTGCGGGGCGTGCTTCGAGGTCTGCCCCGTCCGCATCGACATCCCCGGGGTCCTGGTGCACCTGCGCGCGCAGGTGGTGCGCCAGCATCCGATGGGCCCGCACGTGCCCGAGCCGGACGAGCTGGTCCTGGGGGTGGCGAGCTGGGTCATGGAGCGGCCGCGTCGGCTGTCCATCGCCGAGCGGGCCGCCGGGCTGGCCGGGCGCGTGGTCGCCCGCCGCGGCGGGCGGATCGGCGCGCTGCGCGGCCCCTGGCCGGTCTCGGCCTGGTTCGGCGAGCGTGACCTGCCCGCCCCGGCGCGGGAGTCCTTCCGCGCCTGGTGGCGCCGCGTCGGGCGAGGCGGCGCCGGCTCGACACCCTCCGGGCAGGAGCGCTCGAGGCAGGGCCGGGCGCCGGAGGACGCGCCGTGAACGGGCCGGTGTCGCGCCACCCGGGCGATGCTCGCGCCGAGATCCTGGAGCGCCTGCGCGCGGCGCTGGCCGACCGGCCACCGGTCCCCGATGTGCCGCGGGCGTACCGGCGGGCACCGGAACACGGTGTCGACGTGGTCGCGCTCTTCGCGTCGCAGGTCGCCGACTACCGCGCCACGGTCCACCGGACCGACCCGGGCGGCGTTGCCCGCGTCATCTCGGACGTGCTGGAGGCACGCGGCGCGCGCCGGGTGGTGGTCCCCGCCGGGATGCCGGATGCCTGGCTGCGCGATGCGCGGGTCGAGCGGCTCACCGACGACCCGCCCCTCGCGTCCGCGACCCTGGACGGTGCCGACGCCGTCGTCACGGGCTGCGCCCTGGCGATCGCCGAGACCGGCACCATCGTGCTCGACGGCGGGCCCGGACAGGGCCGGCGCGCGCTCAGCCTGGTTCCCGACGTGCACCTGTGCGTGGTGGAGGCGGGCCGCATCGTGGGAACGGTGCCGGAGGCGATCGCGGCCCTGCGCCCCGTGCGGCCGCTCACCTGGATCAGCGGGCCGTCCGCGACCAGCGACATCGAGCTGAATCGCGTGGAGGGGGTGCATGGCCCGCGGACGCTCCATGTGGTGATCGTCGAGGAGACGCCGGGCGCCTGACACGCGTCCCGTGGACCGGCACGCGGCCCGTTGGGACTCCGTTCGACGCCGGCCGCGCACCAGCCGCCGTCGGCGCCCGAGGGCCGGAACACGCCACGGCCCTGAGGCGTTTCGATCGGCGAGGCGCCGCGGTCAGGAGGTCCCGCGACCCCGGACCCGGAAGTGGTACCGGCCCGACCCCACGACCGCCACCGTCTCGCCGTCCACGTCGCGCACGCCCGCCACGCCGGCGGCTGCGGCCAGCGGCACGGCCCCCTCCTCGATGGCGTCGGGTGACCCGGGCAGCACCACCTCCGCCGTGACGCCCGGCGGCACCCACAGGTCGAGCCGGAAATCGTCCGTGCCCGCACGCCAGCCGCACGCGATCCGGCCGCGCACCGAGTGGACCCAGGTGCGGGCCCAGGAGACGCCCGGCGCCGGCCTCGGCTCGATGCGCACCCGCTCGTAGCCCGGCGCCTCGAGTCGCAGACCCCCCAGGAAGGCGTACATGAACGCGCCCACCGACCCGTACGCGTAGTGGTTCAGCGAGTTCATCACGTCGGTGAAGATGCCCGCGGTGGTCAGGCTGGTGTGGAAGCCCTTCCCGTCGGTGAACCCGTCCCAGCGCTCCCACATGGTGGTGGCGCCCTGGCGCACCTGGTAGAGCCACGAGGGGTACGTGTCCGCGAGGAGCAGCCGATAGGCCACGTCCAGCCGGCCTCCCTCCGCGAGGGCGGGCAGCAGCCACGGCGTGCCGAGGAACCCGGTCGAGAGGTGCCAGTTGCGGTTGCGGATGTCAGCCACCAGGCGTTCGACCACGAGGGGGATCTCCTCCGGCTCGAGAAGACCGACTCTGAGGGCGACGACGCAGGCGGTCTGCGTCCCGCTCTCGACCAGCCCGCCTCCCTGGACGAAGCGCTCGCGGAAGGCGCGCCGGATCTCCTCGAAGCGTCGTGTGCACGCGGCAGCGTCCTCGCCGCGCCCCATGACCTGCGCGAGCTCCGCGGCCAGGCGGGCGCTGTAGGCGAAGTAGGCGGTGCCCACCAGGTCCTTGGGGGTGTCCGCGTCCACCGACAGCCAGTCGCCGTACCCGGAGGCGGGACGGACGTGCCCCTCGCTGGTCCCGGCCAGGTACTCCAGCCAGCGGAGGATGGCCGGCAGGGCCCGGCGCACCACGCGCTCGTCGGCGTAGTGGCGGTGGAGCGTCCAGGGGACGATCGTCACGGCATCGCCCCAGCCCGCCGCCCCGGCGCCGATCTCGGCCATCTCCGGCACGACGTCGGGGATGGCCCCGTCCGGGTGCTGCGCGTCCCGCACGTCCTCCAGCCACTTGTCGAAGAAGCGGCGGACGTCCATGTTGAAGGCGGCCGTGGACGCGAAGACCTGCGCGTCGCCGGTCCACCCGAGCCGCTCGTCACGCTGCGGGCAATCCGTCGGCACGCTCAGGAAGTTGCCCCGCTGCCCCCACGTGATGTTGCGCTGCAGTCGGGTGAGGCCCGGGTGCGAGCACGCGAAGCCGCCGGTCACCGGCATGTCGGCGTGGACCACGCATGCCGTGATCGATGCCGGATCGAGAACGCCCGGGTAACCCGTCACCTCCACGAAGCGGAACCCGTGGTAGGTGAACGTCGGCTCGAAGACCTCCTCGCCCTCGCCGCCCAGGATGAACTCGTCCAGGGCCTGCGCAGACCGCAGGGTCGCGAGGAGCAGGCTCCCGTCGGGCTCCAGGGCCTCGGCATGCCGCAGCAGGATCCGTCGCCCGGCCGGACCGCGCGCCGCCAGCCGGATCCAGCCCACGACGTTCTGGCCGAGATCCACCACGGCGCTCCCGTCGGGTCGGGTCTCGATGCGCGCCGGGGGCACCTCCATGGTCACCCGCACGGGCGGCCCGACCCGGGCAACCAGCGGCGCGGCGTGCTCGCCCACCCGGACCGGCGTCCAGGCGTCGGCCGCGGCCGGACCATCCCATGCCGGGTCCCGTCGACGATGGTCGATCGTCTGGCCCATCAGCAGGTCCGCGTAGCGGATGGCTCCCTCGGCCGCCTCCCAGTGCTCATCGCTCGCGACGACCTCGCGGCCGCCGTCCTCGAACTCGATCTCCAGCCGGCACCAGAAGAGCGGGTCGGGACCGTAGCGACCGGGCCCCCAGAGGCCCACGTGCCCTGCGTACCAGCCGTCGGCGAGCACGGCGCCCAGCACGTGCTCGCCGGGTGTCGCGAACGGCGTGACGTCGAATGCCTGGTACTCGACCCGCTGGCGGAAGTCGGTCCAGCCGGGGGCCATGCGCTCGTCGGAGACCGGGGACCCGTCGAACCGCAGCTCGTAGACGCCCAGGGCGCTCGCATAGATCCGCGCCCGGCGCACCAGTCGCCCCACGGTGAACCGCCGACGGAGCAGCCGGGGCGGGCGAACCAGCGCCGGATCGCGCCCCCACGGGGGATCGCCCCAGCGGGCGACCGGCCGGGCCAGCGGCCATGCCCGATCGTCGTCACCGGCGGTCTGCCAGCCCTCCGCCGGGTCGGCCGCGCAGGTCCAGGCCCCGTCGCTGCAGGTGCGGTGCTCGACGCCGGCGGCGTCCGTGACGACGAGCTCGGCCAGCAGGCCCGGAGGCGAGCCCGGCTCCCGACACGCCTCGACCGCCAGCACGATGCGGCCCGGGTGCAGCACGCCGGTCACGTCGACGTCGGCCTGCCATCCCGTCGTGGCGACAGGCGTCGTGCCGCGCGGGACGTCGCTCGTCGGTTCCGGGCGGCCGCTGCCCGCGCCGACCGGCGACGCCCAGACGGGCCTGCCGTCGATCCACGCGCGCCGGGCGCCGCCCGTCAGCCGGAGGCGGGCGGAGGCGGGCCCGGCTCCGTCCAGCGCGATGGTGCGGCGGAATCCCGCCCGGTCCGGGTCGCCGAGATGCGGCGCCACCCAGATCCGGTGCGCGTGACGGAGGTGCAGACGCGCATCCGCGCCGGGCTGCACAGCGCCGATCCACGCGGCTCGACGATCCTCGTCGCGGAGGAGGCCCATCTCGAAGGTGGCCCACGCGCTCCACGGAGAGACGCGCCCGCCGCCGTCCCAGACCCGGACGCGCCAGCGGCAGCGCTGCCGGGACTCCAGCGCGGGACCCGCGTAGATCAGCCACGGCGCGTCGGTGGGCACGCGCCCGCTGTCCCAGCGCGGGCCGGCCCGCGCGGGAAGCCCGTCGCTCGGCCCGGGGCGACCCGGCCCAGCGCCGGATCCCACCATCCCCGCCGCCTCCGCCGCCGCACCGGGCCCGTCGGCGCGCACCTCGACCTGGCATGCGTCCTGCCGGATTCCACGTGACCCGCGCCGGGGGATCAGCCGCCAGGAGAGGCGCGGCTCCGGCGTCCCCAGCCCGATGGGGTCGGCGACGCCCTCCGTGCGCAGGTCGCCCGGGCGAAGCGCGCTGCGCACGGGCGCGGCATCCCCACCCGGCCCGCCCCGGGCGACGCGGGTGGAACCCGACCCGGGGATCGCCGCGGCGGCGTCACCCACGGTCACGTGGCGTGTGGCGCGGTTCGGGCGCAGCTGCGGCACCGCCTCAGGGTTCCTGGAGCGCGGCCAGTCGGTGCGCGAGCCCGCGTGTCGCCGGATAGAGCTCCCGGTAGACACCGTAGAGCGCGTCGTACCGTTCCGCCCGATCGGCGTCGGGCGACACCACGGCCACGACCGGGTTCCAGGAGGCCCCCGTCTCCGTGATCCCTGCGGCGCCGGCGGCAAGCCACGCGTCCCCGTAGCTGGCGCCCAGGGTGTACTGGCGGAGCTCCTGCGGCAGGCCGGTCACGTCCGAGACGATCTGCAGCCACAGCCCGCCTCGCGTGCCGCCGCCCACGGCCGCCACGCGCGTGGGGGCGCCGGCGGATGCCGTCATCACCTCCAGGTTGTGGCGCACCCCGAACGCGGTCGCCTCCAGCAGCGCGCGGTAGAGGTGTCCCCGTCCGTGACGGAGCGTCAGCCCGAGCACCGCGCCACGCGCGTTCACGTCGAAGAGCGGGGTCCGTTCGCCGGCGAAGTACGGGAGGACGACCACCCCGTCCGAACCGGGCGGCGTGCCCTCCGCCTCCGTCAGCAGCTGCTCGTAGGAGCTGCCGGTCAGGTCCCGCATCCATGCCGTGAGCGCGCCCGAGGTGGCCATCCCGCCGGCCAGCGTGAGGGTCCCGGGCATGATCCCCCGCGTGGTCCACAGGTGCGGGTCCGGCTGCGCCCGGTCCACCACCTGCACCAGGAACATGGTGGTCCCGTACATCAGCATCAGGTCGCCCGACTCGCTCACCCCGACGCTGGCGGCCTCCGCCCAGGCGTCGATGGTGCCCGCGAGCACCGGGGTGCCCTCGGCCAGGCCGGTGATCCCGGCCGCGTCGGCACTGACCCGTCCGGCCACGTCCCCGGGCCAGAGCAGCCGCGGAAGCTCCAGCCCCGGCGCGATCTCCGTCGCCCAGTCGGCTGCCCACGCCTGCGCCGCGAGGTCGTAGATCGGGTCGCACTGGCTCGCGGAGTGGTGGTCGAGGACGTACTCGCCGGTGAGCCGGTGCACCAGGTACGAGCTGGCCATGAAGAAGCGGCGCGTGCGGGCCCAGCGCTCCGGCTCGTGCCTGCGGAACCAGAGCAGCTTGGGGCCCACCGCCTGCGACGTCAGCGGCGAGCCGCCCCGTGCGAGGATCCGGTCCGCGCCGAGTGTCTGTCCCAGCTCCACGACCTCCGCCTCGGCGCGGGTGTCGATGCCGTACAGGATCGCCGGACGAAGCGGCTCACCGTCGGCGGTGGTCGGGAGCATGCAGGGCCCGATGCCGCTGACGCAGATGGCGGCAGGACGGGTGCCGGTGCGCTGGACCAGGTCTCCGATGAGCGCCCGGGCATCCGCCCACCAGACGGACTCGGCATCGTGCTCGAACCATCCGGGGCGAGGCATGGAGGTGGTGTGCGGGCGTTCGGCCACCTCGACGATCCGGCCGCCACCGTCCACCAGGCAGGCCTTGGAGGAGGAGGTCCCGATGTCGAGGCCGAGGACGAGCTCGTTCATCGCGCGTCGCCGAACCCGTCGTAGTCCACGTCCGCCAGGCGGCAGAACGCGCGCAGCGCCTCCACGTGGTCGCCCG
>JAJYDP010000786.1 GCA_021777365.1 Chloroflexota bacterium
TCAAGGAGGCGAACGCGGTCGACGCGTCGAAGTGCAAGTTCTGCACCAGCGCCATCTGAACCGGTAACTCCGGAACCCGCCTACGTCGAGAGGCGGATCCGAAAGTGGTAGCGGTCGCCGCGATACCAGGAGCGGGCAAACTCGACGATCCGCCCGCCCTCCAGCTGCGTCCGTCGCTCGAGGTACAGCAGGGCCGTGTTCACCTCGACGCGGAGCAGCGCGGCCGTGCCCGGCTCGGCGGCCCGGCTC
This sequence comes from Chloroflexota bacterium, assembly GCA_021777365.1. The sequence goes on from JAJYDP010000786.1 coordinate 250, forward strand.
TCGATTGACTGCTCCGCGGCCTTCAGACGCAGCTGGAACACGCTCTGGAGCACCTCGTAGAGGGACCGCTGCTCGAGGTCGATGCTGAGCAACCCGGGGCACAGGTCGAGCGGCACGTGGGTGACTTCGACCGCCATCGGCTCGCCGTCCGCGAGGCGCAGGCGGCGGATCCGGGCGAGCGGTGCATCCGGCGCGACGTCCAGCCGCTCGGCGACATGGGGATCGGTGATCTGCTCGGCGGCCAGCAGCCTCGACGACGGGGTCAGGCCGCGCTGCACCATGTCCTGGGTGAAACCGGTGAGGGCGCCCAGCGGCCGGGGAAGCCGGGGCGACGCACGAAACGTCCCGCGGCCCGGGGCGGTGAAGACCGCACCCTCGTCGGTGAGCTCGCGCAGAGCCTGGCGGATCGTCATCCGGCTCACGCCGAGTTCGCGGGCCAGCTCCCGCTCGGACGGCAGGGGTCCGTCTGAAGGCGGGTCCTCCGTGGTTATCCGCAGGCGGAGCAGCTGCTTGACCTGCGCGTAGAGCGGGACCGGACCTCTGCGGTGCAACAGCTGCGGCATGGTTCCCTGGGGCGCCCTCCGGGCGCGCTGGTCCTTTCCAGTGTGGTGGCCCAGGCTCGCGAGCCCGGGCCACCAGCTACTTCCCGATTGGACGTCCCTTACGCCGCGTGCGGCGAGGGGCGCTCGGCGGGAGCGGCTTCGGCCGCCCCACCCGGCACCCAGCCGCGCGCCACGAAGTGGGTCTGCCACCAGCTGGCCGCGGCGATGAGCACGGCACAGACCACGACCAGTGCGACCACCGCGCCGACGCTGCCGATCCGTGCCACGTTGCCGGTCACGATTCCGAACCACTGGAAGTCGGAATCGCCGAAGGTCGTGTTCACGAAACCGATCGCGCTCATCACCGGGACCAGGATGGCCGCGAGGAAGGTGATGATCAGGCCGTTGACGAAGCCGCCCAGCACGGCCCCGCGCCGTCCGCCGGTCGCGTTGCCGAACACGCCGGCGCCCGCGCCGTCGAAGAAGTGCGGCACCATGCCGGGCAGGATGAGCGGCAGGGCGAGCCAGGGGCCGAGCCAGGCGCTGAGCACGACGAAGCCGACCAGGCCGCCCACGACGCTCATGAGGAAGCCGATGATGACGGCGTTCGGGGCGAACGGGTACATCACCGGGATGTCGAGCGCCGGGACCGCGCCCGGCACGACGCGCTCCGCGATGCCGGCAAACGCAGGAACGATCTCCCCGAGGATCGTCCGCACGCCGAGCAGGATGATGGCCACGCCGGCTCCGAAGGACAGCGCGTTGCCGAACTGCGCGGCGAGATAGCCTCCGGCGCCACCGACCGTACCCCCGCCGGCGTCCTTGATCGCCGCCGCCTCACCGACCCGGGCGAGGAGCGCGACGGCGAACACGAGGTAGAGGATGACCATGGAAGCCGCGGTCGCGACCATGGGGTCGCGCACGAACTTGATCGCGTCCGGGAGCTCCATCTCCTCGGTGCTCTTGCTGCCCTTGCCGACGAACTGGCCGAGGAAGCCGGACGTGATGTAACTGAGCGTGTTGAAATGGCCGATCGCGAACGGCTGCCCGCCCGTGACCTTCTTGGTCCAGGGATGGGCGAAGGCGGGCATGACGACCATCATGGTGGCGAGACCGACCGCGCCGCCGATGACCGCCAGCGGGTCGGTCGCCTGCTGGCTGAGCAGCACCACGGTCAGCACGGTCGCCATGAAGAGCATGTGGTGGCCGGTGAGGAAGATGTAGCGCAGCGGCGTGAGCCGCGCGATCACCAGCGAGAGCAGCACCCCGAAGAACATCGCGTAGGCGATGTCGGTGCCGAAGGCAGGCTTCGCGTTGACGAGTGCCGTGATGGCCTCGTTGGTGGGCACCACCCCGTTGGCGCCGGTTGCCCCGAAGATCATCGCCCCGAACGGCGTCAGGGCCGCGATCACGACTCCGGCGCCCGCGGCCAGGATGATGTAGCCGAGCGTGGCCTTGGCCGTCCCGCCGATGATGTCGCCGATGCTCCGGCGACCGGCGATGAGCCCGATCGCGGTGATGATCCCGATCAGGTACGCGGGCTTCCCGAAGACTTCCGACGATATCCAGTTGAACAGGTACCCAACGTCCATGGCTGTTCAGCGCTCCTCCCATTTCCTCTTGAGGCAACCCCCCCCCCACGGGGACGCCGCAATCCGCGCGGTCCGCTCTCGACCCCACGGCGACGGTCCGCCCGATGATCGACCTCGACCACCGGACCGACGTCGCGGACGTCAGCCGGACGACGTTCGGCGATTCACTGCCCTCCTTCCGCGAGGCACGTGCAGCGTGGGCACGGCCGGCTACTTCTGGGCGTCCGGAAACGCGGCGCGGAGCTTCTCGACCATCTCGTTCAGGTCGATGAAGTTCCGGATCGTCACGATCGGCGGCTTCACCTGGCCGATCTGCTGGGCAAGCTCTGCCGTGGTGAGGATCAGGTCGGCCGTCTGGGCGGCGGCGCGTGCCGATCCGATGTCCGCGACCTCGACGTCGGCCTTGAGACCGAGCTGTCTCAGCGCCTTCTCCGCCTGCATCCTCAGCAGCAGGCCGCTCCCGAGTCCCATGCCGCACACCGCCAGGATCTTCACGCCTCGACCTCACCTCCCCGACTCATGGCGATCTGCCGGGATCCGCGTCCCGGTCGGTTGAACCGCTGCTCGGCGCGCC
>JAJYDP010000787.1 GCA_021777365.1 Chloroflexota bacterium
GCTGGCCGGCGCGGTCGCCGTTCTCGGCACGGGCCACTACCAGGCGACGTTCAGCGGTCCGGCCCTGGTGGGGCCGGGAACTGTCACGATCTCGGGGCTGGATGCGGGCGGACGCACGAATCGCTACAGCTTCCGGGTCTCCTTCCCGGGCACTGTGCCGGCGCCCACCCCGTCGCCGACTCCATCGCCGTCGCCCGGTCCGTCACCGTCGCCGTCGCCAGGCCCATCCGCCTTCCCGAGCCCATCCGCCTCCCCGAGCCCATCGCCGTCGGCCAGTCCGTCGCCGTCGGCCAGTCCGTCCGCCTCACCAAGCCAGTCGCCGTCCGCAGGCGGGTACCCCGCCACGATCACCGCCATGTGCCCCTCGATCCGGGTGCGCACGGCCCCCAACTCGGGGGCCCCGGTCGTGATGACGCTCGACACGGGCGCCACGGCCACGGCCGGCGCCTCCGTCGTGGGCGGCTCCTACACCTCGTCCTGTTTCCAGGTCGGCACCTACCAGACCTGGTACCTGGTCACGGCGATCGGCGGACAGCCGCTCGCCTCGCCCCTGTACGTCGCGACGGCCTTCTGGAACAGGCCCTGAGCCTGAGGACCGCGCCGGGTCAGCGCGCGTCGCGAAACCGGTCGGTCGCGGTCACCAGGCGGTCGATCGTCGGCGTCTCCATCGCGGAGTGCCCCGCATCCGGGACCACCTGGAAGTCGGCCTCCGGCCAGCGGCGGTGGAGGTCCCACGCGGTCGTGATGGGGCAGACCACGTCGTAGCGGCCCTGCACGATCACGGCAGGCACCGAGCGGATGCGGTCCACGCCGTCGAGGAGCTCGTCGGGCGAGGCGAAGAAGCCGCGGTTCACGAAGTAGTGGCACTCGATCCGCGCGAACGCGTCGGCCATCGAGTCGTCGGCGAACCGCTCGATGAGCCGCGGGTCTGGCCGCAACTTGCTGGTGCTCGCCTCCCAGCGGCTCCAGGCGCGCGCCGCCTCGGCGCGGATCGCGGGATCGTCACCCGTCAGCCGTCGATGGTATGCGGCGACGAGGTCGCCGCGCTCGGGGGCCGGGATCGGCGCCAGGTACTCCTCCCACGCGTCGGGGAATATGAAGCTCGCGCCTTCCTGGTAGAACCAGCGAATCTCGTGCGGACGCAGGAGGAAGATGCCGCGCAGGATGAGGGCCCGCACCCGGTCGGGATGGCGCTCCGCGTAGGCGAGCGACAGGGTGCTGCCCCACGAGCCGCCGAACACGACCCAGCGCTCGATGCCGAGATGCCGGCGCAGCCGTTCCATGTCGGCGACGAGGTCCCAGGTGGTGTTCTCCTCGAGGCTGGCGTGGGGCCGGCTCTTCCCCGCGCCGCGCTGGTCGAACAGCACGATGCGGTACGCGACGGGGTCGAAGAACCGCCGGTCGTCGGCACTCGCACCGCCTCCGGGGCCGCCGTGCACGAACACCACCGGCGTGCCGCCCGGGTTCCCGCTCTCCTCCCAGTAGAGCTCGTGCAGGTCCGACACGCGGAGGTGGCCGGCACGGCCGGGCTCGATGGGTGGGTAGAGTTCTCGCACGTCGACTCCCGGGTGGACGAGGCTCGAGCCGTTCGATCCGCTGGCCGCCGGTCGCCTCGCCGCCGATCGTAGACGCTGACGACCCCGGCCGTCTCGACGATGAGGCACGCAGGCCGTGGCGCCCGGGATCCGCCTCGCCCGGCGTCTGTCTCGCCTCCGGCAGGCCTCGCCCGGGACCTGCCTGCCCACCTGGCCCGCCTCTCCCCCGGGCGACGATTCCGCCCCACTGCTGGAATGGAGGCGCGGCCCGGAAGGCGTCATCATTGCCCTCAACGACGCGCAGAGGGGCGGGGCGGACATGGCGGACGTGCAGGTGGGTGACTCGCTCACGACGCCGGCCGAGGCCGCCCGAAGCGAGGTCGCCCCGACCGGGGAGCACGGCCCCGGCGAGCACCCACCCGCCGGCGAGGGCGCCCGCGGCGAGCGGCTTCCCGGACTCGACGGGCTGCGGGCGATCGCCGTACTGGCGGTCGTGGTGTACCACGCCGACCTCGGCTGGCTTCCCGGCGGCTTCCTCGGCGTCGATGTCTTCTTCGTGATCAGCGGGTTCCTGATCACGACGCTCCTGCTGGCCGAACGCGAACGGCTCGGCCGGATCCGGCTCCGGGCCTTCTGGATGCGGCGCGCGAGGCGCCTGCTGCCCGCACTCTTCCTGGTGCTCGCGTCCACCCTCACCCTCGCGGTGGTCTTCGCACCGGACGAGGTCGCACGGCTGCGCGGCGACACGCTGGCGGCCCTCGGGTACGTCACGAACTGGTACCTGATCCTCCGGCAGCAGTCCTACTTCGAGGCCATGGGGCGCCCGTCGCCGCTGCTGCACCTGTGGTCGCTCGCGGTGGAGGAGCAGTTCTACGTGGCCTGGCCGCTCGCCCTGGCGGCCGGCCTGCTGGTCCTGCACCGGCGCGGGATGCTCGCCGCCAGCCTGGCCGGGGCGATCGGGTCGGCGCTGCTGATGGCGTGGCTCTACCGGCCGGACGTCGATCCCTCGCGGGTCTACTACGGGACCGACACGCACGCGACGGGACTGCTCCTGGGGGCGGCACTCGCGCTGGCCTGGTCGCCGGTCCGGGGAGTGCTCGCGTCGGTGCGGACCGGCGCCGGCGATCCGGCAGGCGGCGCGCCACCGCAGGATGCCCGGAGATGGCGCGACCTCCCGCCGTGGCCCGAGGAGCCGATCCGGCCCGTGCCTGCCCGCCGGCCACGCTCCTTCGCACCCACGGCGTGGGACGTGCTGGGGGTGGCCGGGCTGCTGGTGATGGGCCTGTGCTTCGCGCTCCTCGACGAGTACGAGCCGGTCCTGTACCGCGGCGGGTTCGTGGCGCTCGACCTGGCGACGGCGGCCGTGATCGTGGCTGCCGTTCACGCGCGCGGCCGTCTCGGCACGCACGTGCTCGACCG
>JAJYDP010000788.1 GCA_021777365.1 Chloroflexota bacterium
TCGGTGGGCTGCGAGACGACCTCGAAGTCGACCTGCACGCTGTAGCCCACGATGCGGGCCAGGGTCTGGCTGATCAGGGAGCGGTAGCGCGACTCGAGCCAGTCCTTGGCGAACCCGTTCGGGACGGCCACGCGGAAGCGCTGGTCGTCGACCGAGACGAGGGCGGTGTCGCGCAGCCAGGTCTCGTAGTTGGCCGGCGAGAGTGACACCTGGAGTTCACCGAGGGCGGCGCGCCAGACCTGCTTCGCGTCCATGCCGTTCGCTCGACTCCATCAAGTTCGCTTCGCCGTCGCTGCGTCGACCGCCGCCCGGTCGGCCGCCGTTGACCGGGCCAGCCGTGGCAGAAGCCGCGCACGTGCCCCGTGGGCGGGCGCCGGCGGGCCTCTCTCGGACCCCCCTGTCGCGCCGTGGGCTGCGGGAGCCCGGAAAGCCTAGCACCCGCCGCGGGGGGGTCGCAACGCGAAACCGATATACACCCCCGGAGTATCACTCGGGTAGGTGCGCGCCGCCCGCGTCCGGCGGGATCGGGGCTGGGTCGGACAGGGATCGGCCAACCCGGAGGGGCCGCCGCGGTCAGCCGACCGGATCGCCCGGGCTGGCGCCTTCGTCCACCGCGAGCAACGGGATCCGGCCATCGGCCGGCAGAGCGCCGAGCACCAGCACCTCGCTGACGAATCCGGCCACCCGTCGAGGTGGGAAGTTCACGACGGCCACCACCAGGCGTCCCACGAGCGCCGCCGGATCGGGGTAGGTCCCTGGGAGCTGGGCTGAGGAGCTCCGCGTGCCGCCCGGGCCGAAATCGATACGGAGGCGGTAGGCGGGCCGCCTGGCGGCCGGGAACGGCTCGGCCGAGACGATGCGGCCGAGCCGGAGGTCGAGGCGGGCGAAATCCTCGACGGAGGCGCTTCCCGGTGGCTGGAACGGCCTGGCCGCTGCGTCTTCCACGCTGTCCTCATCCAATATCGCCGGCACGCCCGGACGCGCCCGGCCAGTTTGACACTCGTTCCGGCGGGTCCATATAATCCCCCGGCACGAGACGCGTCGCAGCGCCATGGGCGCCGGCGCGTCGTGCCGTATCCACCGAGGGCAGGTGGGCCAGGATCCGGCCCTGCTGCCGCAGCGAAATCCGTCCTGCCAAGGAGCCATGGCGCCCGATGAAGCAGACCTACCAGCCCAAGAAGCGACACCGCGCCAAGGAGCACGGCTTCCGCGCACGGATGAAGACGCGCGGTGGACGGCGCGTGCTGGCCGCGCGGCGTGCACGGGGCCGGCAGCGCCTGACCGTCTGATACGCCGGATCTGACACACCGGATCGCGATGGCGATCCCGCTGGAGACGCTCCGCCGGCCGGCGGATTTCGCGATGCTCCAGCGGCAGGGGACCAGCCGGGCCCACCCGCTCGCGATCGTGCGGACGGTGCGGAACGAGCTGGAACGCACCCGGTACGCCTTCTCGACCGGCCGCCGCTTGGGAGGGGCCGTGGTCCGCAATCGCGTCCGCAGACGACTTCGCGAGATCGTGCGGTCTCTCGCGCCCCGCGTCGCGCCCGGCTGGGACGTGTTGATCGTCGCGCGTCCCGCGAGCGTGTCCGCGAGCTACGCTGAGCTGCGTGATGTGATCGTGCGGCTGTTCGGTCGGGCAGGCATCCTGCGGCCGGAAGGGAGCGGGGCATGAAGACGCTGGGGGTCGGGGCGATCAGGCTCTACCGGATCCTGTTCGCGTGGCTTCCCTCCTCCTGCCGCTTCGAGCCCACCTGCTCGCGCTACACCGAACAGGCGATCGCGAAGTACGGGCTCCTGCGGGGCAGCTGGATGGGTGCCCGGCGCATCGCGCGCTGCCACCCGTGGAATCCGGGCGGTTATGATCCCGTCCGGTAGGCGCGAGGGAAGGGAGCACTCCACGAGGTGACGATCCGCCGACTCGCCCTGTTGCCGGTGGCCTCGGCGCTGGCGCTCCTTGTGCTGTTCTCGGTCAACCCGCTCGCCTTCGCCGCGACGCCCGTCCCGAGCGCGGCCCCGGCAGCGACACCGGTGACGTCGTCCGCGGCCGCGGGGGCCGCCGGCGCCGTTTCGTCCCAGGCGCCGTGCCCCAACCCGGCCGTGACGCCGGCGCCCAGCCTCCGGCCCGGGCAGACGCCGGAACCGACGCGGCACCCCAACCTGTGCCCGGCCCAGCCGAACGGCGCCGACCCGTTCAGCCTCCTGGCCTGGGCGTTCACGCCCATCTTCCAGGTGATCTTCCTGGTCCTCATCTTCTTCTACAACATCGTCGGCGACATCGGCATCGCGATCGTCCTGGTGACGCTCCTGATCCGGCTCCTGCTGGTCCCGGTGTACCGCGCACAGATCGTCTCGCAGCGCCGCATGCAGATGCTGCAGCCCGAGCTGAAGGCGATCTCCCAGAAGTTCAAGGGCGACCGGCAGAAGGTCAGCGAGGAGCAGATGCGGCTGTATAAGGAGCGCGGGGTCAACCCCGCCTCCGGGTGCCTGCCGACGGTGCTGACGATGGTGCTGCTCCTGCCGATGTACTCGGTGTTCTCGTCGGGCCTGACCGCGCCGAACATCAGCTCGATGCTCCACGTCTTCGGGACCCAGGTGGTGGACGTCAGCTGCCAGGCCGGGGCGGCGGCGGGCGAGCCGTGCATCCAGCCGCACGTCTGGTGGCTGGGGGGTCTCGACGCCAGCCAGCCCGAGATCCTCTTCAGAATCCCGCTCATCGGCTTCGGGTTCAGCCTGCTCGCCCTCGTCTCCGCGCTCCTGCAGCTGCTGCAGACGCGCATGATGATGCCGAGCACCAGCGACCCCCAGGCCCAGGCCCAGCAGCGGGCCTTCCTCCTGCTGCCCCTGCTCTCGCTCGTGTACGGCTCGTTCCTGCCGGCCGGGCTCTTCATCTACTGGATCGTCACCACGGTCTTCTCGATCGTGCAGCAGTATCTGATCGCCGGCTGGGGGT
>JAJYDP010000789.1 GCA_021777365.1 Chloroflexota bacterium
AGCGGCTCGCGGCCGTGGAGGCGCGAAGCGAGCGAGCGCCCAGGGGGCTCATGGGACTCTGGCGAGAGGTGTTTCCGCCCGAGGTGCGCACGCACATGCGCGCGGCGCGGAAGGAGCAGCTCCTCGCGGCCCGGGCCTTCCTGGACCACTGGATCGAGCACCTCGAGAAGCAGCCCGCGGAGGAGCTGCCGCGCCGGGAGAGCATCTCGCTCGACTGACCCTGCGGCCCGCGGGCGCGCCGGAGAGACGGGAGTGACGGTCCATCGCGGGCGGTCCCACGGGTATCTGCCTCACACGGCCGACGCCGGCCTGGTTGCCCGCGCCACCACGCTTGCCGGGCTCTTCGAGGAGGCGGCGCTCGCGCTCGCCGAGCTCGCCGCCGACACCGCCGGCGTCGAGGGAGCGCCTGTCCTCGCCGGGCCCCTCACCGCCGGCGACCTCGAGGGCCTCGCCTTCGCCTGGCTCAACGAGCTGATCGGGCTCGCCGAATCCGCGGGGCAGGCGCTCGTCGGGGCGGCGGTTGCCCGGCTCGAGCCCGCCGGGGACGGATGGGTTGTGGAGGGTCGCGCGATCCTTGCGCCCTGGGGCCAGCCAGGTGTGCGGGCCCGGCGACACGTCAAGGCCGTCACGTTCCACCGGCTCGCGGTGGAGGAGGGGCCGGAGGGCTTCACCCTCGCGGCCTACGCGGACCTGTGAACGCGCGGCGCGGCGGCCCGCGGCGGCAGGACGGAGGCCCGGCGCGGCGGACGCGACCCGGTCCGGCCGAGGCGGCTCGGGGGACGCCGGAGGGCGACGGCGGGGTGCACGCGCCGCCGCCGGTGCGGGCGCGGATCGCGGACGCTCCGGTGGCGCTCGAGCGGGTGGACGAGTGGCGCTGGCGGATCCCCCGGGACGAGCGACGGGGCATGCGTGTCGACGGCCTCGTGTTCGCCGATGATCGGCTCATGGCGCGCCTCCGCGACGACCCGGCGCTCGCCCAGGTGGCCAACGTGGCGGCGCTCCCCGGCATCGTGGGCGCCTCGCTCGCGATGCCCGACGTGCACTGGGGATACGGCTTCCCGGTGGGCGGCGTCGCCGCCACGCTCGCCGACGGGGGCGTGATCAGCCCTGGCGGCATCGGGTTCGACATCAACTGCGGCGTCCGCCTGCTCCGCAGCGGATTGGACCGCCGGGACGTGATGCGCGTCGCGGCCCGCCTGGCGGACGAGCTGTTCCGCGCCGTCCCGACCGGGCTCGGCGCCAGGGGTGGCCGCCGCCTCGGCACGCACGAGCTCGAGGGCGTGCTGGCGGAGGGTGCCGCCTGGGCGGTGCGGCACGGACTCGGATCGCCCGAGGACCTGGAGCTGACCGAGGAGCGCGGGACGTTCGCCGGGGCGGACCCGGCAAGCGTGTCGGAGCGCGCCCGGCAGCGCGGCGGCGACCAGCTGGGCACGCTGGGATCCGGCAACCACTTCCTGGAGGTCCAGGCGGTCGACCGCATCCTGGACCCGGACGCGGCGCGCGCCCTCGACCTGGCCGTGGACCAGGTCGTGGTGCTCATCCACTGCGGGTCGCGTGGCCTGGGGCACCAGGTCTGCACCGACCACCTGGCCGCGATGGACCGCGCCGCCGCCCGGTACGGCATCGTCCTGCCGGACCGGCAGCTCGCCTGCGCGCCGCTGGGGACGCCGGAGGCCGACGGGTACCTCGCGGCGATGGCCGCGGCCGCGAACTTCGCGTGGGCGAACCGCCAGGTCATCTCGCACGACGTGCGGGAGGCGTTCGGGCGCGTCTTCGGGCGGGACGTCGGTGAGGGGATGGGGCTCGTCTACGACGTCAGCCACAACATCGCCAAGATGGAGCGGCACACGGTCGGAGGCCGCGAGCTCCAGCTGTGCGTCCACCGGAAGGGTGCCACCCGCGCGTTCCCGGCCGGACACCCCGACGTGCCCCCGCGCTACCGCGGGGTGGGGCAGCCGGTGCTGGTCCCCGGCGACATGGGGCGTTATTCGTTCGTGGCCGTTGGCGCCCCCGGGGCGATGGAACGGTCGTTCGGGTCGACCTGCCACGGTGCAGGTCGCGACCTCTCGCGGCACGCGGCCGTCCGCGAGCTTCGAGGTGTGGACGTCGCTGCGGAGCTGGCACGCGAGGGGATCGTGGTCCGCGCGCAGCGGCCCGACCTGCTCGCCGAGGAGGCGGCGCCCGCCTACAAGGACGTCGCGACCGTGGTCGAGGTGGCGGCCGGCGCCGGACTGATCCGGCCCGTGGCGCGCATGCGGCCGCTCGCCGTCATCAAGGGCTGACGCAGTCCGCCGGGACACCCGGGCGTGGATGGGGCCGCCGCGAGAGACCGGACGGGCTACACCGTCTCGCCCGCCGGCACGAGCGAGCGGTCGCCGGTCCGCAGCGCGTTGAAGAGCCGCAGGTAGTCGCGCAGGTTGCGGGTCGAGAGGAAGTTGCGCCGGACGCGCTCGCGCCCCGCCACCCCGAGCCGGTGGCGCAGCTCGCCGTCGCGCAGCAGTTCCAGGGAGGCCGCCGTCGCCTCGTCGTTGGTGGTCACCAGGCGCCCGCCCACCCCGTCGCCGATCTGCATCGGGATGCCGCCGACGCGGCCGCCCACGACCGGGACGCCCTTCCAGAGCGCCTCGCTCACGGTCAGCCCAAAGCCCTCGCGAAGCGACTTCTGGAGCACGACCTCCGCGGCGCGCTGGAACGCGTTGACCTCCAGCGCACCCACGCCGTCGAGGTTGGTCAGGATGGTGAGATCGGGGTCCTGGCCCGCGTAGCGCAGGATCTCCTTGTAGATGCGCCAGCCCTCGGGATCGTCGGTGGCCATCGAGCCGACCAGGGAGAGCTGGACGTCGGGGATCTCCCGCTTGACCGTGCGGTAGACCTCGATCACGCCCTTCGGGTCCTTCCAGGGATCGAACCGCGACACCTGGAGCAGGAGCGGCCGGTGCGGATCGACG
>JAJYDP010000790.1 GCA_021777365.1 Chloroflexota bacterium
GCCTCCCCTCGTGAGCTCTCGGCGGAGGCCTGCGCCTGCTCGGGGCGCACCTCCACGGGGTTCAGCCAGCGCATCTTCGAGCGCAGCTCCGCCCCCACCCGCTCGATCTGGTGGTCCTGGTCGCGGCGGCGCAGCCGCTCGAACTCGGGCCGTCCCGCCTCGTTCTCGGCGATCCACTTCCGCGCGAACGTGCCGTCCTGGATCTCGGAGAGCACCTGCCGCATCGTCTGCCGCACGTGGTCGTCCACGATCCGCGGGCCCGAGACGTAGTCGCCGTACTCCGCGGTGTCGCTCACGCTGAAGCGCATGAAGTTGAGGCCGCCGCGGTACATCAGGTCGACGATGAGCTTCAGCTCGTGCATGACCTCGAAGTACGCGAGCTCCGGCTGGTAGCCGGCCTCGACGAGCGTCTCGAAGCCGTTCTTGACGAGGTTGGAGACGCCGCCGCACAGGACGGCCTGCTCGCCGAAGAGGTCGGTCTCGGTCTCCTCCGCGAACGTCGTCTCGAGGACGCCGGCACGCGTCGCGCCGAGCGCGCGGGCGTACGCGAAGACGCGGGCGCGCGCGGTCCCGGAGGCGTCGCGGTGCACGGCGAAGAGCGCGGGCACGCCGCCGCCCTCCACGTAGACGGAGCGGACGAGGTGGCCGGGGCCCTTGGGCGCGACCATCCCCACGTCGACGCCGCCGGGCGGGTCGATCAGCCCGAAGTGGATGTTGAAGCCGTGCGCGAACAGCAGGAGCTGGCCCTCGCGCAGGTTCGGCGCGATCTCCGCGTCGTAGACGGCCCTCTGCGCCGTGTCCGGCACCAGGATCATGATCGAGTCGGCCTGGCGGACCGCGTCCGCGACGTCGGCCACGCGGAGCCCGGCCTCGGCGGCGATCGATCGGCTCTTGCTGTTCGGCGCGAGGCCGACGACGACGTCCACGCCGGAATCGCGCAGGTTCAGCGCGTGCGCGTGCCCCTGGCTCCCGTACCCGATGATCGCGACCGTCCGGTCGCGCAGCGCCGCCGGGTCCGCGTCCGCGTCGTAGTACATGCGCGCCGTCACTTGGCCACTCCCTCGTATTCCACCACCTGTGGGCCGCGCACCATCACCGTGGTGCCGGTCCGGACCATCTCCCTGATCCCGAAGCCCCCGACGAGCGCGACGAGCGCGTCGATCTCCTCCTCGGTCCCCGTCGCCTCGACGATCACGGAGTCCGCCGCCACGTCGACCACGCGCCCCTTGTAGAGCTCGACGATCTTCAGCACCTCGGCCCGCGTGCTGTTGGTGGCACGGACCTTGATGAGCGCGAGCTCGTGCTCGATGCGGGGCTCGTTCGTGACGTCCTGGACCTTGAGGACGTCGATCAGCTTGTAGAGCTGCTTGGCCGCCTGCTCGATCGCCACGTCGTCGCCGCGGAGGGTGATCGTCATGCGGCTGACGTCGGGGCGCTCGGTGTGCCCGACCGCGAGCGAGTCGATGTTGAAGTTGCGGGCGCGCATGAGGCTCGCGACCCGGTTCAGGACGCCGGGCCGGTTGTTCACGACCGCGACCAGGATGTGGCGGTGGCCGACCCCGGTCCCCGGCACCTCGCGCGTCGCGGGGGTGGTGGTCGTCTGCTCGGTCATTCGTCGGCCCCTCCCCACTCCTCGATCAGGTCCGACAGCCCCTTGCCGGCCGGCATGAACGGGAAGACGTTCTGCTCGTCGGCGATGCGGAAGTGGACCAGCGCCGGGCCGTCGATCGCCCGCGCGGCCTCGATCGCCGCCGGCACCTCGTCGGGTGTCGTGGCGCGGAACGCCGCGATCCCGTACGCCTCGGCGAGCTTCAGGTAGTCCGGCCCCATGAGGTGCGAGGAGTGGTAGTTGCCGGCGTAGATCAGCTCCTGCCACTGCCGGATCATGCCGAGCTTGGTGTTGTCGAGGATGGCGATCTTGACCGGGATGTGCTCCTGGACGAGGGTGCCGAGCTGCTGCATCGTCATCTGGAACCCACCGTCGCCGCAGATCGCCCAGGTCTCCTTGTCGGGCCGGCCGACGGCCGCGCCCATCGCGGCCGGCAGCGCGTAGCCCATCGTGCCCAGGCCGCCGGAGCTCAGGTGCGAGTGCGGCCTCCGGAACCCGCCGTAGCGCGCCACCCACATCTGGTTCTGCCCGACGTCGGCGACCAGGGTCGCGTCGTGGTTCGCGGCGGCGCCGATCTGCTCGACCACGTAGTCGGCCGACAGCAGCCCGTCGCGCCACGCGCCGGATCCGTGCCAGCTGCGCGCCTCGGATCCGCGGCGCCAGTCGGCCAGCTCGTCGAAGTACTCGGCACGGTCCTCCGGCTGTCTCGCGGCCACGAGCGGGATGAGCGCATCGAGCACGCGCCCGACGTCGCCCACGATCGGCACGTCCACCGAGACGTTCTTGCCGATCTCGGCGGGATCGATGTCGACGTGGATGATCTTCGCGCCGGTCGCGTAAGCGCTGACCTTGCCGGTCACGCGGTCGTCGAAGCGCATGCCGAGGGCGATCAGCAGGTCGCTCGACTGGATCGCCCGGTTCACGTGCTTCCAGCCGTGCATCCCCATGTAGCCGTAGCTCAGCGGATGCGTCTCGTCCATCGCCCCGATGCCGAGGAGCGTGTGCGTGACGGGGATCTGCGTCTTCTCGGCGAACTCGCGGAGCTGGTCCCACGCGCCGGAGAGGAGGATCCCGTGGCCGGCGAGGATGACGGGTCGCCGGGCCTCGTCGACGAGCTTCGCGGCGAGGCGAAGCTGGCGCGGGTGCCCCTCGAAGGTCGGGCGGAAACCGGGGATCGAGGCGAGGACGGTCTCCTCGTCGGGGTGCCGGGCCTGCGTCTCCTGCTGGAGCGCGTCCTTGGTGATGTCGATGTGGACGGGGCCCGGGCGCCCGGTCTGCGCGATGTGGAACGCCTCGGCGATGACGTGCGGCAGCTCGTTCGCGTCGCGCACGAGGTAG
>JAJYDP010000791.1 GCA_021777365.1 Chloroflexota bacterium
GAGGCGGTGCCGAAGAAGCGATCCACGATGGTCGCGTTGATGCCCGGCATCGCCGCGCGCTGGACTTCTTCGAGGACCGCCAGGAGCCGCCCGCAGTGGTAGGCGGGACTGGGATGACCGACGTCGAGTTGGACCATGGCGTCCTCCGCGGAGTGGGGGTCCTGACTCAGCAGGACGAGCTTGATGAGGGCCGCACGCGACCGATCCACCGTCTGCTCCGCCCGATTGCGCCGGACGGCCGCGTAGAGCACGTCCCAGGGCACCGGGCCGCCGGTGAGCGCCGCGTGCAGCAGCGCGCGTGGCAGGACCGGGCTCAAGTCCCGGCGTGGCTCCCGCACGGTGGCCGCGGCCAGCGCGTAGAGACCGAGCGGCCGGTGCTCCTCGCCGGAGGGACCGACGATGCGCTGCCGCTCGAACCAGCGGCCGAGGCTCGCCTTGGCCTGCCCGACCGTGGTGTCGATCCAGTCCCGCACGACGGCGCGGCCACCACTGCCACTGAGCACGAGGCCGTAGAAGGCGGCCTCGTCCAGCGGTGGCACGGGACCGCCACGATGCAGGGACCGCAGCAGATCCGTGACCAGCTCCGGCGTGGGCTGCGAGAGGTAGGTTGTGAACGAGAAGGGCACGGCCTCTCGGGTCCACGCGACGAAGGCCATGCCACCCAGGACGACCCGCGTCGCCGGATCGGCCAACAGTTCGTTGATCGCGCGGGTGAACCGCTCGGCGCACTCGGCACAGGTCGGTGCCCCGAGGGAGGCGGGCTGCCCGTAGGACTCGAACGCCTCGGCGTTCGCCGAGATGAGGCTCGTCCCCGAGGTCTGCCCGCCGGGCACGCCCTTGACCTTCCCCTCCAGCCGTGCGAGGACCGGCCGCCGCCGGCCGCATACGAGGCACTCCATCACGGGTGCCGCGTGTGCGGCCGGATCGTGGTGCTCGGCCCAGAAGGCCTGCACCCCGGGAAGGTCGATGACAAACCGGCCGTCCACACGGAACGTGAGCAGGGCGCCCCGGTCGAGGTCGGCGGGGAGGGCGAGATCGCTCGACGCGGCGCCTTCGAGGAACCGCCGCACCGCGCTCACGGCGCGCTCGCCGCTGGCCGTCTCGCAGGCGCGCAGTAGGTCCATGTAGGCGGCGTGACAGGCGGTGACACGAGTCGCGCGGGAGCCTTCCCGCGCCAAGCCGAAGGTGTATTCGGCGTTGTCCGCCAGGAGCAACGGCTTGATGGTGGACGAGCGCTGGATCTGGGGCGCTGGTCGGCGCGTGCCCCGACGGGTGGCCGGCGACGCCGCATCGGCGGTGTCGATGGGCGGACCCAGCAACCGCCCGTCGCCGTCCAGGTCGAGGATGTAGCGGATCGCCTGCCGCGCGTACAACCGCGGCAGCGGCTGCGCGGCCCCGGGGCGGTCGGTGTACTCGCTGAGTCGCTGCAGCAGCATGGCTCACCCTCCCCCGGGTTCCGGGACGCGCAGGACTCCCTGGTCGAGGCGCGCCTCGAAGAACCGGGGCGTGCCGCGCCCAGATCCGTCCGGGTCGTACTCGATGTCGAGCAGCATGCGGCCGAGGTCCTCGCTCACCGCGATGGGGCGCTCGGTCCCCTCGGGTTCCGCGAAACTCGCGCTGAACTCGCGGCAGCCGAGATACGGCATCGCGAAGCAGCGCCCGGCCGCCACCCGGCGGCGGAACTGGTCGCGGTACTTGGCCACGTCCTCGGTCGCCCGTGGGGTCAGCTCGATGTCCGCGACCACCACGTAGGCGACGTCCCGGAGTGCCAGGGTGTGGCGTTGCGCCCGATCGGCCGCGGCGTCGTAGCCACCGCCGTGCGCCTGCCACCCCGCCGCGACCCGCTCGCTCGCCCGGCTGTTCACCTCGTTGCGCAGGAAGCCCGCGTACCGGATCGGCTGCAGGACACGGATCTCGCGCACGTGCCAGCGCATCTCCGGCTTCCAGAAGATCGCCTCCAAGGCGCCCCGCGCCGCGGAGGGGGTCATGACCGGGTAACTGACCCGCTCGACCTTCATCTCCGGCCGCGTGAAGCAGGCGTAGTCACCCCACAGCTTGACCGCCAAGGGCGGTGACCCCGACGTCGCCATTGTCCTCCTCCTCTTGGCTCCGCCCGCGTGGCGAGGCACTGCTAGACCACGAGTTCGTCGAGCGCGACCCCGTCGGGGACGAGACCCCGGACCGCGTCGTACCGGCCATGCCAGCGCCAGAGCCCGGGCGCGATCAGGGACGTGAGTCCGTCGCGGCCACATCGCTCCGCGAGGGCCGGACGGACCGAGACCAGGTACGGCTGCAGCGCCCGGAACAGCAGCCTGCCCCCACCCTCCGTGCGCGCGAGCTGTGCCGTCATCGCCTCAACCCGCTGCCGCTCGTCCGGTCCCCCGTAGGGCACCACGACGCTGTCGGACTCGTCGATCATGCGGAACGCGCGGCTGACCTCCGGGTAGTCCAGGCTCTGGCGCAGCGACTGAATGCGCGCCCGGTCCGTGTCCAGGAGTGCGTACAGGGCGCGGAAGTACGCGGTGGTGGTCCCCGGGTCGTCCGGGTCCAGCGATCCGCTACCCAGGAGCGCGCGCGTCTGGCCCGTCGCGGTCCGATAGGAGTCGCCGGGCAGACCGCCGTCCGTCGGCTCGAACACGAGGACGCGGCCCTCCGGGAGGGTGCCTTCACGGTTGCAGCGGCCGGCCGCCTGGATGATCCCGTCGAGCGGGCCGAGTGCCCGAAGGACGAACGGGAAATCGACATCGACCCCGGCTTCCACCACCTGGGTCGAGACGACGAGGCACGGGCGTCCAGCCCGCAGGCGAGTGTGCATCTCCGCGATGACCGCGCGCCGATGGGCACCGCACAGCGAGGTGGAGAGGTGCAGGGCGTCAGGGCTGTCGAGCGCGTCGAGCAGCGCCATGGCGTCGCGCTTCGTGTTCACCACGGTCAGCGCCTGGCG
>JAJYDP010000792.1 GCA_021777365.1 Chloroflexota bacterium
GATCCGCAAGCATCGAGATGCGGCCCAGCACATCCCCGACGAGGGCGTTCCGGCGGATGTCCTCGCCCCGGCGCGCAATCTGTGGGACGAAACGCTCGCGCTCGGCGAACAATTCGGCTATCGAAACGCGCAGACCACGCTTCTGGCGCCCACCGGCTGCCTCGTTGGAGACAGCCTGATTCTCACGGACCGCGGGCTCGTGCGGCTCCGCGGGCTCGGCAACCCGGACGGCGAGAAGTGGCAGGAACTCGACCTGCACGTCGCGACGGACGACGGTCCACGCCCGGCCACGAAGTTCTTCGTCAACGGGATCGAGCCGGTCGTCTCGGCCGAGACGTCACGCGGATACCGGATCCAGGGCACGACCACGCACCGGATCAAGGTCGTTGACGCGAAGGGCGATTGGCAGTGGCGCCGGTTCGCGGACCTTCGGGCCGGTGACCGCGTCCCGATGATGCTCGGCGGCATGATCGGCGAGCCGCGAGAGGTGCCACTTCCGCCGCTGCCCGAGGCCTACTGGACGTCGGACCACCGCACGTCCGTCCCGCGGGCCATGACCTCTGACCTGGCCGAGCTGGTCGGCTACTTCATGGGTGACGGATCGCTGCACGCGCGCGGTCTGCGGTTCTGCGTCACGGCCTCGGACACGGACGTGGTCGAGCGGATCGTCCAGCTCGGCCGGCGGCTCTTCGGAATCGAGGCGAGCGTCGCGCGAAAGCCGGGGTACACGGAGGTGGCCCTGCATTCGGTGCGCCTGACGCTCTGGTGGGAGGCCTGCGGGTTCTCCAAGCATGCGCCGGTCGGCGAGCATCGCGGGAAGGGCTACGAGGCCCACATCCCGGATGCCGTCCTCTACGCGAACGACGCGGCCGTCTATCGCGCGTTCGTCCGGGGCCTGTTCGAGGCCGACGGCAACGCCAGCAACGGCTACGTCTCCTGGTCCACGGTCTCGGAGCGGTTCAGCCGCGACGTCCAGACGCTCCTGCTGGCCCTCGGCTTCGTCACCACGCGCAAGGTCGACGAGCCGGGGTTCGGCCACATGGGCGCGAACCCGGTCCACGTGCTGCGCCTGCTCAACGCCAGCTCTGGCGCCCGCTTCCTGCGGGAGATCTCCTTCATTTCCGAACGGAAGCGGACCGCGCTGGTCGCGAAAGAACACCGGCAGGCCGCTCGGTTCGACCTGGTGCCGGTGAGCCGCGCGACGGTGGATCGGCTGGCCCCGGCGAACGACCACCTGCGCAAGACCATGCTCCTTTCGCTGTCCCGCACCGGCATGGTGTCGCGCCGATCCGCGACCGCGCTGCTGGAGCGAACGCCGGACCCGCAACTCGAGGAGACGCTCGGCTACTTCTACGACGAGATCGCGAGCGCGAAGCTCGGCGAGGAGCAGCTGACGTACGACCTGTCGGTCCCGTCGAACGTGACGTACGTGGCGAACGGGTTCGTCAGCCACAACACCATAGCGTTCATGATGGACTGCGACACCACCGGCATCGAGCCGGACATCGCGCTGATCAAGTACAAGAAGCTGGTCGGCGAAGGCTTCCTCAAGATCGTCAACCAGACCGTCCCGGGCGCGCTCCGGCAGCTCGGGTACGACTCGCGGCAGGTCGAGGAGATCGTCCGCTACATCAACGAGCACGAGACCATCGAGGGCGCCCCGGGCCTGAAGCCGGAGCACCTGGCGGTCTTCGACTGTGCGTTCAAACCGGTCAACGGCGAGCGGTCCATTCACTACATGGGCCATGTCCGGATGATGGCCGCCGTCCAGCCGTTCCTCTCAGGTGCGATCAGCAAGACCGTGAACATGCCCGAGGCGGCCACGCCGGCGGACATCGAGCAGGTCTACCTGGAGGGCTGGCGGCTCGGACTCAAGGCAATCGCGATCTACCGCGACAACTCGAAGCGCTCCCAGCCCCTCAGCACCGGGAGGAAGAAGGACGCCGACGCCGCGGTCGAGGTCGCGGCCGAGCAGGCGATCGCCGCAGCCACCGCCGAACTGACCGCGCGGGTCGCCGCGCTCGAGCGCTCCCTCGCGTCGGCGCAGGTCGAGGCGAAGAAGCCGCATCGGCGGCGGCTTCCGTCGGAACGCCAGTCGGTCACGCACAAGTTCGAGATCGCCGGCCACGAGGGCTACATCACGGTGGGCTGCTACCCCGACGGCCAACCCGGCGAGATGTTCGTCCGGATGGCCAAGGAAGGCTCCACGGTCGCCGGACTGATGGACTCCATGGCGATCTCGGTCAGCGTCGCGCTGCAGTACGGCGTGCCGCTCCGGGACCTGGTCAACAAGTTTGCCCACGTCCGCTTCGAGCCGAGCGGGTTCACCGGCAACCCGGAGATCCCGATCGCCAAGTCGATCGTGGACTACATCTTCCGCTGGCTCGGGTCGCGCTTCCTGCCGAAGGAGGATCGCGAGGCGCTGGGCATCCTGGACCGCTCGGGCGAGGACGAAGCAGACGAGTCCGCCGTCTCCACGGGGATCGCAGCGGCCGTCAGCGGCACGGCGGGTCTGCCCGGGGGCTCCCCTGCCGCCAGCGTCACCCCTCCTGCCTCCGCCCTGGCGGATGCCTCGACCGGC
Organism: Chloroflexota bacterium; assembly: GCA_021777365.1. Next base: position 2,582 of record JAJYDP010000792.1, read on the forward strand.
TCTGCCGAATCGACTGCGCCTGCCGCCAGCGCACCGGGCCCGGTGGACGCGACCGTCTCTGCCGCTGCCCCAGCCGGGACGGGCGAGCGTGCGCCCGACACGACCCCGAAGGCGGCCGGTCCAGCCCGGGGGTCGTCCGATGCCCCCAGGGCATCCGGATCGCCGGCCCCGCCCGCCAGCTCGAACGGCCACGGATCGCCATCCAACGGCGCCGCCAGGTCGATCGGCATCCAGCTGGGCCGCTCCCAGAAGGTCGCGTTCCAGGCCCAGGCGGACGCCCCCAGCTGCGCCGACTGCGGCTCGATCATGGTCCGCAACGGCAGCTGCTACAAGTGCCTGAACTGCGGCAGCACGAGCGG
>JAJYDP010000793.1 GCA_021777365.1 Chloroflexota bacterium
CGTGGGCGTGATGTCCAAGATCCTGTTCGCATCGCTCGCCGGGTTCTTCCCGATCGCAATCAACACGCTGAAGGGCCTTGCGAACGTCCGCGAAGGGTACGTCCGCACCGGACGGGCGTTCGGCGCGACGCCCCTGCAGCTCGAGTACGACGTGAAGCTGCCGGCCGGCGCTCCCCTGGTGCTCTCCGGGATCCGGATCGGCGCGGCGCTCGCGATGATCAACGTGATCCTCGGCGAGATGCTGTCGTCGGAGAGCGGCCTCGGCTACAAGCTGGCGGAGGCGTCGCAGACGCTGGACTCCGCCCGTGCCCTCGCCCTGATCCTCATCCTCATCATCCTGGTCACCGTCCCGCAGGCCGCCCTGACCCGGCTCACCGATCGACAGCGCTGGAACAGGCGATGAGCGCGAGCACCACCCCGCGGGCCGGCCCTCCGGCATCGCACATCACCGGAGCGACGCGCACGAGGAGGAGCAGGCGATGAGCAGGATCGAGATCCAGGTGGCCGGAGTGCTGTCGTCGGCGGCGCTGCTCGACGACGCTGCGCCCAGGACCGTGAACGGGCTGCTGGCGCTGTTGCCGATCGTCGACCGCACCATCCCCACCCAGTGGTCTGGGCGGGCGTGGCGCACCGAGCATGACCACGTCGTCGTGCCCGATGGGTCCGAGGTCGAGAACGTCGCGGATCGCCTCGCCGCTGGCGACATCATCTACTACCCGCGGCTCCACAAGATCGGTGTCGCGTACGGCGACGCGAAATGGCTCGGCCCGTTCATGCTGCCCCGCGAGGTCAGCCTGATCGGACGCATCGATCGCAACCTCGACGCTTTCGTCGAGGAGTGCATGCGGATCGTGTTCGAAGGACCCCGCACGGTCCGGCTCGCGCGTGTGACCCGGTGAGCCGGCTCGAGCTGACCCTGCGCGGCCACTCCTTCGCAGCACGTCTCCTCCGCGACCGATCACCCGCTCTCGCCGAGCGCCTGGAACGGGCACTCCCGCTCTCGGTTCACGTCCTGCAGGACCAGTGGAGCGGCGCCTTCGTGCGGAGCGCGGAGACGGTGCTCTCCGGCCAGGGAGTGCCCGGGGACGAACCGGAGCCGTACCAGACCGCGGGCCGCGTCTACCTCGATCCCCGAACCATGACGCTCGCGGTCTGCTACGGCCGCGGCCGACTGCAGGATGCCTACTCGGCAGCACCCGCCATCCCGCTCGCCGAGGTGCTCGAACGCGATGACTTCGTCGACGTGTGCCGCTCCATCCAGTTCAGCGGCGCGTCCGTGCTGACGATGGCGGCGGCACCGGGCGGGATCCAGGTCGGCGCCGACCCGGCCGGCCCACGCTTCCAGGTGCGCCTCGGACAGTCCGTCGCCCGGGCCGTCCTCCTGCGCGAGGGGCGCACGGCCCTCTGCGATCGCTTCCTGTCGATGCTCCCCCTGGCGGGGATTGCCACGAACACCCATTCGAGCGGACCCCTCGTCCGGTTCTGGAACGAGACGGGGGGCCCCGAGGGGGAGACGCCGCTCGATCCGACGGACGACGAGTTGCGTCGGGCCGAGGCCGTGCTGGAGCCCGGCTATCTCTACTACATGCCCAAGCGCGGGTTCCGCGGCATCCGGATCCCGTTCCGGGACGCCACGATGATGCGCAGCGCCATCACGGGGGGCGGCTCGGAGCTGGTGCCGATCGCCAGGTTCGTCGGCGACTGGGCGCCGTTCCGCCAGGCCGCCGCCCGCCTGCGCTGGGACGGGGCGCTCCCCCTCTCGTTCACAGCGGATGCCGCAACAGACGCAGTCGCGGATCCGGGAGCGGCGAGGCCATGACGCTCGAGTTCGGCCTCCTGCTGCCCCACTTCGGGGGCCAGGCCGATGCGCGGGCCATCGTGCGGAGAGCGGCCCGTGCGGAATCCCTCGGCTTCGCGTCTCTGTGGGTGCGGGACCACCTGTTCCTGGGTGCTCCTGCCGGCGGCGATGGCGGCAGCCTGGACTTCCTCGAGGCGCTCACCGTGCTCACCGCCGTCGGCACGGCAACCGAGACGGTCCGGCTCGGGACGGCCGCGCTCGTCCCCCTGCGGCATCCGCTCTACACGGCCCTCGTGGCGGCCACCATGTCGCGCTTCCTCGGACCGCGACTCGTGTTCGGGGTCGGGGGCGGCTCCACGGAGAAGGAGTTCGCGGCGCTCGGCCTGGCGGGCACGTCTCGGATCGATCTCCTCCTGGCGAACATGGCCATCATGCGGCGTGCCTGGACGGGAGAGACGTTCTCGTGGTCCGACCCGCCGTTCTCGTTCGCGGACGTGGCGATCCACCCGGTCCCGGCGCAGGGATCGATCCCGTTCTGGTACTGCGGCGACACGCCGCGGGCGGCTCGTCTCGCCGCCGAGCACTGCGAGGGCTGGCTTCCGGGTCGGATCACACTGGAGACCATCCGGGCCCGGATCGCCCTGATGGACGAGACGTCCCGCCGGATCGGCAGGCGCAGGCCCGTGGCCGGCGTTGCCGCACTCACGTCGATCGCGAGGACCCGTCGCGAGGCCGAGGACGCCATCGACATCGGGCCGTTGCTGCGCACAGCCAACGCCGAGCGCTTCTGGGTGCGACCCGCCTCGGGTGAGTTCGAGTCCCGGGCAGACCTCGAGGGCATGCTCATCTGCGGCGCCCCCGAGGACGTCGTCGGCCAGGTCCAGCGGCTGGAACGGGCAGGGGTGGAGCACGTCGTCTTCGACTTCCGCCTCGGGTTCGACCGCTGGGACGAGCAGATGGAACTTGTCGGCCGCGAGGTGCTGCCGGCCTTCGCAGGCACCGGATCCACCCACCAGCCCGGTCGCTGACGAGGCGCCCCCGAGCGCCGGCCGGCGGCCGTCGAGACACGGTCGCGTGCCCGGCCTGCGGCTCTCCCCACGACCCCGGGTGGGGCTGTCCCCATGGCAAAGATGCCGGGAGG
>JAJYDP010000794.1 GCA_021777365.1 Chloroflexota bacterium
CGTCGCGCTTCAGCAGGATCCGGGGGCAGCGCGCCGGGCCGCCGAGCGCGTCGCGCAGGCGACGCGCCTCCTGGAGCGGCGTGGGCAGGGTCGCCAGCGCCACGCGTGGCAGGCGGTCCAGGGCGTGCGCGAGGTCGGTCGTCACGGGTCTGTCCCTCGCTTGGCCGCCCGGGGCGTGAGGCATGTCGCGCGGTCGCGAGAACCCGAATCCGGAGGGCAGCCGCCCAGACGGTACCAGAAGCGGGCGGTGGCGATCGCGTGCACCTCCCGCGGCGCGTGCATGACCAACGACTCTGGCGGCCGTGGCGCATCCCGGCGGAGACTCCGGGCACCCGGTTGGCAACCCAGCCGGCCCGGGACCTGCACGGCGCGCTGGCTGAGGGCCGGGTCGGTGACGACCGGGAGATCGATTGCGACCGGCAAGGGAGGGATGTCATGCGACCGCTGATCGTGGCGCTCGCCCTGGTGGCAGCGCTCATGTGCGCCCCGCCCGTCAGCGCGATCACGTTCGGCTCGCCCGACGGGGCCGGCCATCCCAACGTCGGGGCGCTCGTCTCGCCGACGCAGTATTCCGACGGGACCTGGCTGTACTGCTCGGGCACGCTCATCTCCCCTACGGTGTTCCTCACGGCCGCCCATTGCGCCGACGACAACGGCCCCGCCGTGGTCACCTTCGACACGGCGTACGTCGCCGGTGACAGGACGTACTCCGGTACCTTCCACGTCGACCCGCTCTACCCGGGACCCCAGAGCGACCCGCACGACATCGCCGTCGTCGTCCTCGAGAAGAAGGTGAACGGGATCACCCCGGCGCGCCTGCCTGCGGCCGGATCGCTGTCGGCCCTGCCCTCGAACCAGCTGTTCACCTCGGTCGGCTACGGTGCCTACGCGGTCACGAACGGGCCGGGCGGCCACAGCTACCTGTACGACGACGTTCGGATGGTCGCCACGGGGACCCTGAACAGCACGAACAAGGCGTGGCTGCGGATCTCGATGAACCCCGCGCTGGGCAACGGCGGCACCTGCTACGGCGACTCGGGCGGCCCCAACTTCCTGGGCACCACCGACATCGTGGCCGCCACCACGATCACGGGCGACGCGATCTGCCGCTCCACGAACGTGGACTACCGGATGGACGCGCCGTCGGCCCGGGCGTTCCTTGGGCAGTTCGTGACACTGCCGTAGCGCGTTGACGGAGGAAGTGCCGGGGGCCTCCGCGGCGGAATAGGCCGGGGGGATGCGCCCGGGAACTGGCGTCCCCGGCAGGATTCGAACCTGCGACCGACCGCTTAGAAGGCGGTTGCTCTGTCCACTGAGCTACGGGGACTGGGGCGAATCGTACCGTGCGCGGCGAGCCTTCCCGTGGGCCACCACGCTGCCCGGCACCGGGTTTCGTCGAATCGGCGCTCCACGTGGCTGAAGCGGGTGCTAGATTCCCGGACCCGTGCCCGGCGTGGGCGCCGACGAGGCCCTGCCAGTGACGCTCGCACTGCGTCCCGAGGCCGCACATCGCCCCGCATGGCAGGCCGCGCCGCCCCGCCCGGTCCCCTCGATCGCCGACGAGCCACCGCCCTTCCCCATCGCCCTCGAGTGGAAGGCCGAGCAGCGCCTCTGGGGTCACTCGTTCCACCCCATGTGCAGCTACCTCGCGTCGTTCCCGGCCGGCCTCGCGCACGCGTTCATCGGCCGGTACACGCGGCCGGGCGACGTCGTGCTGGACCCGTTCAGCGGCCGCGGCACCACGCCGCTGCAGGCCTGCGCCGAGGGGCGCCTGGGCGTCGGGAACGACCTGTACCCGCTCGCCCACCTGCTGACCGCGGCCAAGGTCGACCCACCCGAGCCCCCCGAACTGTTCGGTCGCCTGGACGAGCTGCGCACCGGGTGGCACTCGCGAACCGCCGACAGCAGCTCCCGCGCGACCGACGAGCCACCCGAGGTGGCCGTCGCCTTCCACCCGCGGACACTCGACCAGCTCCTGTACCTTCGCTCGGCGCTGGACCCGGCGCGCCGGGCGGACCGGTTCCTGGCGGCCACGACCGCGGGCATCCTTCACGGCCGCGGCGCCACGTTCCTGTCGGGGCTGATGCCCAACGCGTTTGCCATGCCGCCCTCGTACGTGCGCCGGTACGCGGCGGCCAGCGGCTTCGTTCCGGAGGAGCGCGACGTCTTCGAGGCGCTCCGCGCCAAGAGCCGGCGCCTGCTGCGGGACTCGCTTCCGCCGGTGCGGGGGCTCGCGCTCCTGGGGGACGCGCGGGACGCCGGCACCCGCTCGCGCGACGCGCTCCGCGGGCGCTCCCTGCCGGCGCGTGCGCGCCTGGTGGTCACCAGCCCCCCGTACCTCCGCGTGGTCCGGTACGGCGCCTTCAACTGGCTCCGGCTCTGGTTCCTTGGGCTGGTGCCCGAGGGGATCGATGCCACGCTCGACCAGGTGCACCGGCCCCAGGCGTGGCTGCGGTTCGTCCGGGAGGTGCTGGCGGACCTGCTGAACGTGCTGAGCGACGACGCCATCGTCGTGCTCGTGCTCGGCGACGTCGGGTCCGACGGGGGCCATCGACTCCCGTACGAGATCGACCTGGCGTCCAGGGCGTGGGAGGAGGCGGCCCGGCCGGAGGGGTACCGGCTGGCGGGAATCGCCGTCGACCAGATTGCGGCGCATCGCAAGTCCACCAGGATCTGGGGTGACGAGGCAGGCCGGGCGACCCGGACCGATCGCCTGCTGGTACTCGCGCCCACGGAGCTCGGGCGGCGCCGGGCGCTCGCGGGCGCCTCGCTCCCGATCGACTGGACCTGGCCTCCCCCGGCCCGTCCGCGGCTCCTCGTTCAGGGCAGCCGGTAGAGGCAGGTCTCGCCCGGGCCCCAGGACACGCAGAGCTCCCTGGTCCGTGCCGCCCAGGCGGCCGGGTGGAGGGCCGCCCACTGGGGAGCCGG
>JAJYDP010000795.1 GCA_021777365.1 Chloroflexota bacterium
ACCGGCCGGACTGCTGGCATTCCCGTTGTCATCGGACGTCCAACATCTACTGATGTGAGATGCCCGAAATCGTATCCTCCGTGTCAAGGGGTCAAGGCTCAGACGGCTGCGAGTCGGCGAGGTCCCCGTCCTGTACCGACCGGTCGAGCCCACGAGGTGGCCGGCTCGGGCGCGAGCTTGCTCGTGGCGCGCATCGTTCAGCGACGCGACGTGGAACGCGCGGTGACCACGCTCGCATGAGCGGCCCGCCTGTTGCCGGGCCACAGCGCGCCGAGTGCGCTCACCAGGCACGGCGTCCGCCATCGCCGACCGGCGTGCAACGCGGAACCCGTTCGAGGCGCCGCGAACGGGAGATCACCGGCTCGGCGTCGAGGAGGGAGTGGCATCCCGGGTTCGGTGGGTTGCTGCGCGGGCTGGTACGCCAGGCATGGGGACGTGACCGGGCGCATCGCGGCGCCTCGGCCGCTTCGTCAGCCCCCGGCGTGGTCCGCGAGGCGATCCCAGAGCGCGTCGGGCTGGATCAGCTCGGCGGCGGCCGCGAGGAGCCGCTGCTGTTCACGCCACGCGGCGCGTGCCTCCAACGCGTCCTGCGGTTCGAAGGTGACCCGGTCGCCGGGCCGCAGCTGGCCGAGACGAGGCCATTCCCAGCGGGGTACGGCCCCGACGACTGGGTAGCCGCCGATCGTCGGCCCGTCCACCAGGAGGACGAGGGGCCGTCCGTCGGCGGGCACCTGGATCGCGCCAGGGGCGACCGGGTGCGACAGGATCTCGCGACCTGCCGGCACGGCAGCACCCTCGAGCCGTATCCCCATCCGGTCGCTGGCGGACCCGACCCGCCAGGCGGCCGCGGTGAGCGCCTCCGCCGCGTCCGTCGGCAGGTGGCGCAGATCGGGACCGGGGACGAACCGGATCGGGCCCGGACGGACGGCCGGGTGTGGGGCCATCCGCGCCGGCCAGGTGCGACCGGTGCCGCCGAGGTCGCCCCGGCGGGCTGGCTCCAGCAGGTCCCCGGCGCGCAACGGGCGGCCGTCGATGCCACCCAGTCCGGCCTGAACACAGGTGGACGCGGATCCCAGGACCTGCCGTGCCGTGGCGCCGCCGGCGAGGCCGATGTACGCCCGCATGCCCGTGGGCGATCCGGCGAACCGGATCTTCGAGCCCGCCGGCAGGAGATGCGCGGCCCCGGTCCGGAGCAGGCGCCCGTCGTCCAACTCGGCGCCGAGGTCAGCCCCGGCGAGCGAGACTGTGCAAGTCTCGATGGCACGCAGCAGGGCCCCGCCCAGGGTCACCTCCACCGCGACGGCGTCCGGCGGCGCCTCGGCGAGCACGTTCGCCACCGCGAGTCCCCACGGGTCGCAGGCACCCGACAGGGGCACCCCGAGGCGGGCGAGCCCGGGCCTGCCGCGGTCCTGGAGGGTCAGCAACGGGCCGGGGGTGACGACTTCCAGCACGGCTCAGCGGGGCACGAACCGGACCCGGTCGCCGGGGGCGAGAAGCGCGGGCGGCTCGCGGCGGGCGTCCCAGAGCGGCGCGTCGGTCCGCCCGATCAGGTGCCACCCGCCGGGGCTCTCGAAGGGGTAGATGCCCGTCTGGCGGCCGGCGATGGCGACGCTGCCGGCCGGCACGCGAACGCGCGGTGTCGCGCGACGAGGCACGTCGAGCGGCACCGGCACGACGCCGAGGTACGGGAAGCCGGGCACGAACCCCAGGACGAGGACGCGGTACTCGACGCCGGCGTGAAGCGCCATCACCTGGTCTTCCGACAGGCCGGTCCGTGCGGCAACATCCTGGAGATCCGGCCCCTCGGCGCCGCCGTACCGCACGGCGATCTCGTGGAGGACGCCGTCCTCGGCCGCCCGTGGCCGATCCGTCTCCATCAGGACGTTCTCCAGGAGCGACCGGAGCGTCGCCTCGGCGCAGCGATCGGGGTCGAACGGGACGAGCACGCTGGCGTGCCCGGGCACGGCCACGTCGAGACCCGGCACCGACGCACGTCGGGCCGCGAGTTCGGCCGCTGCGCGACGCGCCCACGCGTTGGCCTGGAGATCGAGTCCGTCGGAGAGGGTAACGATGAGGGCGGCGTCGCCCATCCGGTCGACGCGCGGCGGGCGTCGGGCGTCGGGCGGATCAACCATCCGCTGCGCGGACCTCGATGCCTGCAGCGGCGAGGGCTCGCCTGACCGCGGCGGCGATCGCGGGTGCCCCGGGCGTGTCGCCGTGGATGCAGATCGTGTCGGCGGGAACCGGGATCGTGGAGCCGTCGGCCGCGGTCACCCGTGCATCGCGCGCGATCGCGACCGCCTGGGCCGCGGCGACATCCGGATCGTCGTTGAGCGCGCCCGGCAGATCGCGCGGGCGCAGGTGCCCGCCGGCATCGTAGACGCGATCGGCGAACCCCTCCGTCAGGTACCGAAGGCCCAGGTCCGAGGCCGCGGCGAGGAGCGCCGAACCCGGTGGCCCCACGAGACGGAGCCCCGGGTCGAGGCGGGCGACGGCGGTCACGAACGCCCTCGCGGCTGCGGTGTCGGCGGCGACGTGGTGGTAGAGGGCGCCATGGGGCTTCACGTGCGCCAGCCGGCCACCCTCCGCGCGGACGATTCCGGCGAGCGCGGCCACCTGGTAGAGGACGGCCGCCTCGAGCTCGTCGGGTGCCATCGACATCGCGCGGCGGCCGAATCCCACCAGGTCCGGGAACCCGGGATGTGCACCGGTGGCCAGGCCCGCATCGAGCGCCGACCGGATCGTCCGCCGGATGGTGAGCGGGTCGCCGGCGTGGAACCCGCAGGCGACGTTGACGGACGTGAGGTGCGGCATGAGGGCGGCATCGGCGCCCATCTGCCAGGGGCCCAGGCTCTCGCCCACATCCGCGTTCAGGTCGATCCAGGCGGCCACGGGGCCATCCTACGCGACCTGACGCGCCCGGTCGAA
>JAJYDP010000796.1 GCA_021777365.1 Chloroflexota bacterium
AGGGAGGGTTGTTCGTGTAGACGGCGGTCGCCTCGATCAGGGCGTTGGGCACCTCGTACGGGCCGGTGGCAAAGGCGGCCGCATTGGACAGGACAGCCGGCGTGGACGAGGTGTACGCCCCGCCATCCAGGAGCGCCCGTACCCGGACCGCCGTCAGACGACCATCGCGGGTGGCGCCGTGCCGCACCCAGTATCGGGAGGGGTGGCGGTGCACATGTCCCCGGAAGGATTCGGCCCGGCTGTTGGCGAGCTTGACGGGGCGTCCCGTAGTCTGGGCGAGCACCCCCGCCAGGATCTCCAGGTTCACGTCCTCGCGCGAGCCGAAGGCCCCTCCCACGCCCGTGAGGTGCAAGTGGACCCGCTCCTCGGGCAGGCCCAGGCACGGCGCGACCTGGTGCAGGTCGACGTGCAGCCACTGCGTCATGACATAGAGGTCCATTGAGCCGTCTGGAGCGGGGACCGCCAACGCGGCCTCCGGCCCCAGCGCCGCCTGGTCCTGCATGGCGGTCTCGTAGTAGCCCTCCACCCACACGTCGGCGTGCGCGGCCGGGTCGCCGTGCTCGATCCGCAGATGCCGGATCACGTTGCCCCATTCGTGGAGCGCCGGGGCCTCCGGATCGAGCGCGGTTTCCATGTCGGTGACCGCCGGCAGGGCGTCGTATTCGATCGTGACGGCCGACGCGGCGGCGCGCGCCTGCGCGCGGGTGTCGGCCGCGATCGCGACCACCGGCTCACCCTCGTAGCGGACGCGGTCGGCCGCGAGCACCGGCTGGTCGTCGAACTCGAGGCCATACGTGCGTTTCGCCGGAAGCTGGTCCGCCGTGAGCACGGCGTGTACACCGGGCATCCGCCGGGCGCGCGTGGCATCGATCGCGACGATCCGCGCATGCGCGTGCGGGCTCCGCACGACCGCGCCCTCGAGCATCCCGTCAACTCTCAGGTCCGTGCCGAAGACGAACTCGCCAGTCACGCGCGGAAGCCCACCCACACGGCGGCCCCGCGATCCGATCCCGTCGGGCGTGCCAGGTTCGTGGTTCATCGTGACGTCCTCACGATCGAGCGGCGGCCAGTTGGACGGCCGCCACGATCTTCTGGTAGCCGGTGCAGCGGCAGAGGTGGCCGGCGAGCGCCTCCCGGATCGTCTCCTCGTCTGGGTGCGGTGTGCGAGCCAGGAGGTCGGCCGCGCCCAGCAGCAGCCCGGGCGTGCAAAACCCGCACTGCACCGCGCCCGCGTCCAGGAACGCCTCCTGGACCGGATGCAGCCGACCGTCCCGTGCCATGCCCTCCACGGTGCGCACCACGGCGCCCTCGGCCTGCGCTGCCAGGACCAGGCACGAGTTCACCATCTCGCCGTCCAGCCAGACCGAGCACGAGCCGCATTCTCCCTGCTCGCAGGCGTTCTTGGTCCCCGCAAGGCCGAGGTACTCACGGAGCACCTCGAGCAGGCTCTCGTGCCCCTCGATCAGCGCCGTGCGGGGCGCGCCGTTCACGCTCAGGTTGATCTGCATCTCGCGCCTCACGCCGCCTGTACCGTGGCCGGCATCGCTCGCCGGCCGAGGAGCCATCCGAACGCCCGCTCGCCGAGGACCGCGCAGGCATGGCGCCGGTATGCCGCCGTTCCGCGCACGTCATCGATCGGCCGGGCGGCGCCAGCCACAAGGGCGCCCAGCTCCGCCGCCGCGCCTCCTCGGACCGGTGCGGCCGGGTCGTCCCAGGCGCCCGCGTCGTCCAGCACGGATCGAACGAAGGCCTCTGCCTCCCGGGCCCGCAAGACCGTCGGGCCCACCGACCCGAGGGCGATCCGCACCTCGCGGGCGTCCTCGTCGATTGCCATGGCCAGGCTGGCCACGGCGATCACCGTCGCGTTGCGCGTGCCCACCTTCGAGAACGACCCGACCCGTCGCCGGAGCGGCCAGCGAACGCCGACGATGAGTTCGTCAGGGTGCATCGCGGTGCGCTTCGGGCCGACCAGGAAGGCGTCCCAGGGCAGCGACCGCGCCCCTGACTCCGAGCGCAGGAGCACCTCGGCGTCACATGCGGCGAGCACTGGCAGGACATCGCCCGCGGGGGAGGCCGTCCCGAGGTTCCCGCCCACCGTGCCGCGGACGCGGATCTGCGGCGAGCCCACGGTGCGCGAGGCCTGGGCCAGGAGCTCCCGGTCCGTCGGCTCCCGCAGGATCGACGCGTAAGTCACCCCGGCGCCCAGAAAGTACACGCCGTCTTCGGCTCCCCACCGCTTCAACTCGGGAAGACGCGACAGATCGAGCACCGCGGGGGGACGTGGGCGCCCCGCCTGCCACTCGACCATCAGGTCGGTCCCTCCAGCGATCGGCGCGGCCTCGGGGCGCTTCGCCTTGAGCGCCAGCGCCTCACCCAGGCTCGACGGCCTCAGCACGTCCATCTATCCGGCCTCCGTTCGTCGTCCCGGCAGGAGCCCCAGGGCCGCCGGGGAGTCTCGCATGGGGAGACGCGTGCGGCGGATGCCGTCGTACGCGTGGAGGGCGGCGGCCGCCGCGGCGGCTGTGGGAACCGCCGCGGCTTCGCCCACGCCCTTGGCACCGTAGGGCCCCTCGGGCTGGGTTTCCTCGACGAAGATGACGTCCACCGGCGGCATGGCAGGGGCGCGCAGGAGCCCCTGGTCCTTCAGCGCCAGCGAGACAGGCAGCCCCAGAAGGCTCATGCCGGCCTGGGGCCCGGCCTCCATGGCCCGACCGTTCAGGGTGAAGCGGATGACAGCGCGGCTCTCGTCGGTCCGCCGATGCGCTCCGGTCATCGCGGTCCCGCCTCCGTCCCGGGGAGCGGGGCCGGGACCAGCTCACAGCAACCCGGCGCGAGGGCCGCGATCGCCGCGACCACCTCCGCAAATCGGTCCGGCCGGAGCGTGTATTCGATCCTGCGGCCCCGGCGCCTGGACTCGACGAGGCCCG
>JAJYDP010000797.1 GCA_021777365.1 Chloroflexota bacterium
GAGCACGGGCACCGACTCGGCGGCTCCGTAGGACTCCTCGTTGCGGATCTCCAGGGTGATGGCCATGCCCCCCATGGAGCCCACCTGCATGTCGGTGACGACGAGATCGACGCCCCCCTCGCGCACGCGATCGAGGGCAGCGCGCCCGGTCTCGACCTCGTCGATCTCGATCTCGGGACCCTCGAGGGTCGCGCGCAGCTCGGCGCGCAGTGCGGGCAGGTCGCTGACGATGAGGACGTTGGCCACGGGGCTCAGCGTAGCCCAGCCCGAAAGCGCCCCTTGCCCCCAGCCGGCGCGCTGGCTAGTGTGCCCCCTGGTGGGGGGTGGTCAGTGACAGTGCAGGTGGCGCCGTGGCGCCAACAAGGGGCGTGTCGGGGAAGCGAGCAGTCGCTGTTCTTCGCTCCGGACCGGGGCGAGGCCCGCGATCAGCGCCGATCGCGCGAGGCCGCCGCCAAGCGGATCTGCGTGGAGTGCGCGGTGCGGGCGACGTGCTTGGAGAGCTCGTTGACCCAACGGGAGAGCCACGGGATCTGGGGTGGCCTCACCGAGTCGGAGCGTCGGGGACTGCTGCGGGGCGCGGGCGTGGCCTGAAGGCCATCACGATCGCGAAAAGTGCGAACGTGATCACGTGGACCGCCGTGCACCACACGCAGATGTGCCCGATGATCAAGAGCTCGGCGGCGACCAGCCACAAGACCATGGCCATCGAGACGGTGACCAGGGCGAGGCGTGCCCAGGGGACCCAGACACGCGCCGAACGCCACGCCGCGGGCGTCGTCAGCACCGACAGGGCGACGAAGTCCACCAGGCCAAGCACCGCCACGGGGATGTCGAGCACGTAGGACTGCGGGGACGTGGTGACGACGCCGCACTCGACGAGCCCCGTGGCCGAGCACGCCAGGAAGCGGGTGCCGGCGAAGTGGGTGAAGGTCAGATAGCCCGAGACGCCGAGGCCCGCCAGGCTGAGCAGCAGCGTGACGACCGGGACCCATCGCGCGACGGGTCCCGGGGCGGCGCTCACGAGATGTGCATAGCCTTCTTGGCGGCCAGGACACCCGGGCTGGTGCAGACGTTGCCCGGTTGGCCCTTGGTCAGCGAGCAGATGACCGCGCTGTCGTAGTTGGCCGACGCAACGATCGTGGCGGTCACGTTGCTGGAGGCGCTGCTGAGGCCCGCCGCGATCGTGTCACGCGACAGTCCCGCCAACAGAATGGGCACGTAGCTGGCCCCCACCATCAGGTAGCGGTTGCCGAACGACAGGAAGGGGAAGGAGTAGTCCTGGGAGGGCGGCAAGCCCGGGACGTACTTGGAGGTGTCGTACTTCTTGAAGTCGGCGGCCTCCTTGGCGTTCGGCTTCTGGAGCGGCGAGTAGAAGCCGATAGCGCTGTCCCACACGTTGGTGTACTCCTCGACCGACGCGAAGGCGATGTAGCGGGAGCGGTAGTGCGCTCGCACGAGCGTGAACGTCGGGGTGCCCTGGTAGGGCTCGACCGAGCGCGTCGAGCTGATCATGTCGCCCAGGCCGCTGAAGGTGCCGAAGCGGCTCAGCGCGACGATCATCGGCCAACGCTCGGCGGCGCAGTAGGGGCAGTACTCAGCGCCAATGTAGAGGACCTCGGGCACGGTGGCGCCCGTCGAGCTCTTGCCCGTGAGCTCGGGCTGGCCCTTGAGCGCGATGGGTGCCGAGACCGACGGGCCCGAGGTGACGCCCACAGCGTTGAACACCGGGGCGGGGACCGACGACAGCTCGTGGGCGACCTTGGCGCTGGTCGGGGTGAAGGTCGCGGCTGAGGGGCCCGAGGTTCCCGACACGACCTTGATGACGACGAGGGCCACCACCACGACGACAACGAGGCCGATGGCGAGCCAGGTGAACAGGCCAGCGGGCCGTCCGGTGGCGACGGGCGCGGGTGGGCGCTTGGCGGGGGGTCTCTTGGCCACAATGCTCCTTCGGGTGGGGCGAATCTCCCCAAATGTAGTGCGCGACGCGGGGGCCTCGGTCATCGTCGCGGCGGTAGGTTGGGTCATGTCCGACCCGATGGTGCCCCGCGCGGCCGCCACCATCCTGCCCCTGCGTGACGGTCCCGGTGGGCTCGAGGTCCTCATGGTGCGCCGCAATCCGGCCAGCGAGTTCGTCGGTGGCGCCCACGTCTTTCCTGGCGGCGCGCTGGAGGCCGAGGACGCCGACCTCGGCGCGCGGGTGACGGGAATCGACGACGCCACCGCCTCGCGGACCCTCGGGGTCGCCTCGGGCGGCCTGGCCTACTTCGTGGCCGCCGCCCGTGAGCTCTTCGAGGAGGCCGGGCTGCTGCTGGTCGACGCAGCCGCCACGGATCCCGGCGCGCTGGGGGCCTGGCAGGCGGCGATGAACGAGCGTCGCAGCACCCTGGGCGAGGTGCTGGCCAACGAGGGGCTGCACCTGGATCTGAGCCAGATGCGCTACATCGGCCACTGGGTGACGCCGCTCGGCCAGCCCCGCCGCTACGACACCCGCTTCTTCTTGGCCCCAGCACCCCGCGAACAGGTGGCCGCCCACGACCGGGGCGAGACGGTGGCCCACACCTGGGTACGCCCCGTCGACGCGCTGGCCGCTGGCGCCCGCGGGTCGATCACCCTCATCTTGCCGACGATCCAGACGCTGCGCCAGGTGGCGCTGGTGCCCGACGTAGCCGGCGCGCTGGCCTGGGCGGCGGGCCTCGGGCCGATCTCCCGGATCGAGCCGCACCTGCGTGAGCGGCGCGGGCACCCCTGGATCACGCTGCCGGGCGAGCCCGGCTACGACGACTGACCCCGTCGACGCGCCGGCCGCGGCGCCAGCGCGACGGTGGCGAGGGCCCACGCCGGCCGAGGGCTCAGGGGGTCGCGACGGCGCGCTCCAGCGCGTCGAGCAGGCGCGCCGAGCAGCCGGCGCGCCCGGGGGGCGG
>JAJYDP010000798.1 GCA_021777365.1 Chloroflexota bacterium
GAACGGCTCGCCGGCGGACGACGGCGCGCCGGTCGACCTCGAGGAGCAGGCCCGCGACCTGCGCGCGCTGTACCACGGCCTCGCCGAGTACGACATCCAGCTGCACTCGATCGTGCCGCGCACGAAGCTCGGCGAGCTCCTCGTCGATCCGGTGGCGCCCGGACTGGGGAGAGTCGGATGACGGGCACGACGCGCGCGGACCGCGCCATCCGCGAGGGCCGCGAGACGCGCGAGGGCCTGGCGCTGCGACCGGCCGAGGGCTGGCTGAGCGTCCTCGCGCTGCTGGTGATGCTGATCGACCTGGGCGTCGCCGTGGACGAGGTCCACTGGGCGGGGTGGGTTGCGGCGACCGGCCAGAGCCAGACCTGGTTCCTGCCGATGGCGCTCGTCCTGGGCGCCGCCTGGGGGCTCCTCGCCGCCAAGCTGCGCTGGCATGCGCTGCTCGCCCATGCCGTGGGCGGCGTCCTCGGCGCGCTCTTCGCGATCTGGGTGGTGGCCGCGACGATCCCCGCCGTGCTGGGCGTCACGATCCCCGCCGTCGACCCGTACCGCCTCGGCAACCTGGTCGCGTCGATTCAGCTCTTCAGCCAGGACGTCTTCGTCGACCAGGTACGGTCGGGCCAGACCTCGGCGTTCCTGCTGGTCGTGGCGGCGGTCGGCTGGGCCAGCGGGTCGTTCGCGGCGTACGCGATCTACCGCCACCACCGGCCGATGAGCGCGGTGCTGTTCCTGGGGCTGCTGCTGCTGGCCAGCATGTCGCTGACCACCCAGCACGGCCAGTACCCGTTCCTCATCGTGTACGCGGCCGCGGCCCTCTTCCTGCTCGTGCGCCTCAGCCTCGCCGAGCAGCGCGCGCTGTGGGCGAACGTGCGGCTGGGCGACGCCGGCGCGGCCTTCTCGCTCTACCTGCGCAACGGCGTGACGTTCATCGTCGTCGCGCTGCTGGGGGCGGTGGTGCTGACGGCGAACGCGAGCTCGGCCCCGCTGCGGCCCTACGTGGTTTCCAGCGCCGACCAGTTCTACTCGTGGGCGAGCCAGTTCGACCGGTTCGCCAGCGGGATCGTGGCACCGGTCCGGGGGCCGTCGGGGCTCTTCACCGAGTCGCAGACGATCCAGGGCATCTGGACGTCGTCGCCCGAGCTGATCTACGAGGTCCAGACGAGCGACGGGAACGGCTACTACTGGCAGGGCGCGACCTACAACCAGTTCGACGGGCGGACGTGGACGCAGACCGCCCGGACCGTCGGGACCACCGTGCCGGCCGGCCAGCCGGCACTGGCGGGGAGCGTCGACCAGGCCGCGCCGGGGAGCGCGTATCGCGCCGTCCAGGTCACGGTCACCCCGGTGAACACGGTCGACCAGACGATCCTCTCGGCGGGGACACCCTACGCGGTCTCGGCGCCGACCCGGGTCGTGACGCAGGGCGCCGGGGGTCCGCTCGACGAGATCTCGCTGGCGTCGGTGCTGCCTGCGGGCGGTTCGTACCGCGTGACCGCCCTCGTCCGGGACGGCGCCAAGACCCCGGTCACGGCCAACGAGCTGGCCGCGGCCGGCGTCGATTACCCGGGATGGGCGAAGCAGTACGTCTCGATCCTGCCCGGCAGCATCGGGCCGATCGTCAGGGAGGAGACGGACCGCATCGTCGCCACGCTCCCGGCCGGCGAGCACGACCCGTACCACGTCGCGAAGGCGATCCAGGACTGGCTCTACAGCGGCGGGCACTTCATCTACGACACGAACGTGCAGGGCGACTGCGCACCGGGCATGCCCGTCCCGGACTGCCTGCTGACCAGCAAGCGGGGCTACTGCGAGTACTTCGCGACGACGATGGTCATGATGCTGCGGACGCAGGAGATCCCCGCGCGGTACGTGGTGGGCTACCTGCCCGGCCACCCCAACATCGACGGCGTCTTCCAGGTCGACGCGGCCGCGGCGCACGCCTGGGTCGAGGTCTACTTCCCGCACTACGGATGGATCCGCTTCGACCCGACGCCGGGCAACGTCGGGAACGGGCAGCAGCCCACGAACCTGCCCGCAGGGCCGCCCGTCCCCTCGCCGAAGCCCAGCGCATCGCCGAAGGCCGGCAGCTCCGCCGGCCCCGGCGCCAGCGCCAACCCCGGCCCGGCCCGCCCGCGCTTCGGCCAGGACCTGAACGGCGGCGGGAGCACCTCCTCCCGTTCCGGCCAGGGCTCCGGGCCGATCGGGCTCATCGCCGCGATCCTCGTCCTGGCGGCCGGGGTGGCGCTGTTCGCCCGGCTGCGCTTCGCGCCGCCGCCGAGCCCGGCCGCCGCCTACACCGGCATCGCCCGCCTGGCGGCGCGCTTCGGGTACGCACCGCGACCGGCTCAGACGCCGTACGAGTACGCGACGATGCTCGGCGACGTGCTGCCCGGGGCGCGGCCCGACCTCGAGGTGGTGGCCCAGGCCCGCGTCGAGGCCGTGTACGGGCGGCGGGCGCTCGGCGTCGATCAGCGCGCGGCGCTGCGGCGCGCCTACGGACGGCTGCGCCTGCGGCTCCTCGGCCTGGTGGTCCGGTACCGCCGCCGGCGGTAGCGCCTCATCGGCGGCCGCGCGTGCGGGCCGTCGGGGGCGTCTCGCCCGCGGCAGCGCGTCGCGCGCACAGCCTCTACAGGCCGGCCCCGCGATCCGCGGTCGCGTCCGCCAGCGCCGTCGCCCCGAGCGGCGCGAGATGCTCGAGCAGGTTGTGCGCGCGCAGCACCGCGCGTCCCGACCGCACGTCGATCACGGAGACCCCGCAGAGTCCGAACGGGAAGCGCCAGAACGCGTCGAGCGGGAGCCCGAGCAGCGAGAGCAGCAGGACGCGGAGGAGGCCCTCGTGGGCGACGACCATCGCCCAGGGCGGTTCGCCGCGCCCGGCCGGCGCCAGCGTCGGTGCCGTCGCCGAGGGCGTCGTGCCTGCC
>JAJYDP010000799.1 GCA_021777365.1 Chloroflexota bacterium
GAGCGAGACGCTGACGTTCACGACCACGACCGCCGGCACCTACACCTATCTGTGCCAGGTGCCGGGGCACGCCGCGCAGGGCATGTACGGCACGTTCCAGGTCGCCGGCACCTGAAGTCGGCGGGTGGTCGGCGGCGGCCGCCGACTCAGGCTGCGATGCCGTTGGCGGCTCAGCCGCGGTCCCCCCTTCGGTGCCCTGCGCGGAGGCTCTCGTCGTCAACTTGCCTGCATGGCGCTTGTCAGGGCAGGAAGTAGTTCGGGTTCGGCAGCTTGAAGGTCTGGTCCTCGTAGCCGCCGCTGAAGTCGCTGTACTGGTCACCGAAGTTCGCCACGATGTCGTACCCGAGCGACTCCTCGATGTACTCGCGCGTGGCCGCTTTGTAATGGTCGGTTGTGCACGAGCCGTTCGGGTCGCCGGCGCACGCGTCCTTCAGGTACTGCGGGTAATCCGCAACGGCGGGCTTCGTGAAGATCAGCGGTGGCGCCGGGACCCTGCCTGATCAGCCGGCGTCCGAGGCGGCCGCGCTCGCCCGGACCGGCAGATCGTCGTAACGCTTCCAGCGGTAGATCAGCGTCGAGATCACCCAGCTGGCGATGAAGATCGCCACGATTCCGACCCCGATCAGGCCGAAGTCGAGCCGGTCGGCGACGTCCCAGATCCCGCCCCGCAGGCCAAGCTCGCTGCCGATCACGCTCACCGCCTCGATCCCGCCGATCACGAACGCGATGATCACCGACACCAGCGTGATGTTGAGGTTGTAGTACAGCTTCCGGATCGGCTTCAGGTACGCCCATCCGTACGCGCCGAGCATCAGGACCCCGTCGGTCGTGTCGACCAGCGACATGCCCGCGGCGAACACCATGGGCAGCAGCAGGATCAGCCAGATCGGCAGGTGGCTGGCCCCCGAGGTCGCGGCGAGCCCCAGGAGCGCCACCTCGCTCGCCGTGTCGAAGCCGAGCCCGAAGAGGACGCCGAGGGGGTACATGTGCCAGCTGCGCCGGATCAGCCGAAGGGCCGGCCGGAACACGCGCGCCAGCAACCCCCGGTTGTCCAGGTAGTCGTCGAGCGACTGCTCGTCATACGATCCGCCCGCCGACACCTTCCGGAACATCCCGTAGATGTCCAGCAGCACGATCAGGTTGATCAGCCCGATCAGCAGCAGGAACGCCGCCGACACGCTGGTGCCGATCAGGCCGCCCACCGACCGCAGCGTCGGCACGTTGCTGACGAAGGCCGCGGAGAGGGCGATCGCCACCGACAGCAGCACCACGATGGTCGAGTGCCCAAGCGAGAAGAAGAGCCCCACCGCGACCGGTCGCTGGCCGTCCTGCATGAGCTTGCGGGTCGTGTTGTCGATGGCCGCGATGTGGTCAGCGTCGACCGCGTGGCGCAGGCCGAAGGAGTACGCGAGGAAGGCGGCCGGGAGCAGGATCGGGTAGCGGGCGGACGCGACCAGGGTGAGCGCCCAGGCGGCCAGGTTGAAGGCGAGCAGGAACCCGTACACGCCGATGACTCTCCGGCGCAGGTCCCTGGACGAGGCGAGGATGCGGGTGGCGTGGGCGAGCAACGGATCCCCCCTGGCGTGGGTCAGCGGCTGATCGAACGAGATCCTACCGTCGCCGGCCGTTAGTTACAACCTATTGCAACTGCATTGAAACGCAACCGGTCGCAGGTGACAGCCTGCGTCAGCTGAACGGACGGTGCCGGCGGACCCTCGTTCACAGATGTTGTTCGGTCGGAACGCGGGATCGGATTGGGCGGGCGCCGGTCCCTGGCGGCGGCCCCGGCGCCGTCACACCCGGCGCAGGCCCCGATCCGGCCCCGGCGCCGTCACGCCCCGCGCAGGCCCCGATCCGGCCCCGGCGCCGTCACGCCCCGCGCAGGTCGGACGGCGGAAGGTCCAGCTCGAGCTGCGGGCTGTCGACGGGTGGCACGGTCGTCCCGGGCAGGGCGACCCGCGCCCGCCGCCCCGTCCTGTGCGTGACCCCCTGCGCCAGCAGAGGTTCGCCCACGATCGCCGCCAGCCGCTCGGCGATCGGCCACCAGTCCATGGCGTCGGTCACGTCGGAGGCGCGGACGGTGACCAGCCGCTCCGGTCTCAGGAACTCCGGGAGGATGCGGTCGAGGATCGCCTCGATCTCGTCGCGGAACGCGTCGCTGGTGCTGCGCACGCCATCGGGGCGCAGGGCGATGTCGGGAAGCAGGCGCACGACCAGGTCGTACGTGGCGGACCAGGCGCGCACGAACGGCTCGATGGAGAACCGGTCGAGCATGCCGCACGCACGGAGGTAGTAGGCGAAGTTGTCGACCACGCCCCGGTCGGTCACGAGCGCCTCGGCCTTGGGGGCCAGCTCGAGCTCCTGGCGGACCTGCGAGACCAGGACCCACAGCTGTGCCTCGCCGGTGGCGGATTCGTTGATGCCCAGCGGGTTGTCCCGGACGACCTCTCGTCCGTACTCGACGGACCGTCCCGCGCGCTGCAGCGCGCCCACGAACGCGTGGGCGGCCGTGGTCTTGCGGATGCCATGCGAACCGACGAAGGCGATCTTGGCGTGGCGGGCCCAGGCGGTCACGGCCGGCTGCAGTCCCCGCACCGACCGAAGATCGCCAGGTGGCTGAGGTCGACGTCGAACCCGTGCTGCCGGTGCAGAGTCCCGAGGAAGTCTCCCAGCTCGCTGCTGCCGATCTCCGACGTCGCGCCGCACTCGCGGCAGATCAGGTGCGCATGCGGCGCCTCTGCTGCGGGCTGGAACTCCTCGCGACCCTCGGCATCATGGATGTGCGTGATGAGCCCGAGGCCCTCGAGCACGTCGAGCGTGCGGTAAACGGTGGACGGCACGAACTCCGGATCCTTCTCCAGGCAGCGCTCCACCAGCTGCGCGGCCGTGACGTGGCCCTCGAACTCGGCGAGCGCGC
>JAJYDP010000800.1 GCA_021777365.1 Chloroflexota bacterium
AGGCCATCGGCCGCGGCCATCATGAAGTCGCGGCGGGCGCGCATGTACGGCGAGGGCCGACGCAGCTCCGCGAGGGGGCTCTGCAGCGCGGCGAGCGCCCAGTCCTGGGCGAGCGTGGAGGGCGTGGCGACCAGCCAGGCCGAGAGGTTCGCGATGATCTCGCGGGCCCGGATCCCGTCCGCGCGGATCTGGTCCGAGAGCACCACCCAGCAGGCGCGCGCCCCGGTGGAGGCCCCGAACATGTCCATCTTCGAGAGGCCCGAGAGGGTGACCACCCAGTTGCGCCACTCGGGGTTCGCGAAGGCCGGGTTGACGAACTGGTCGAGGTAGTCGAGGCGCTGGTAGACCGAGTCGTACAGCACGTAGACGCGGTGCTCGGCGGCGATCCGGACCAGTTCCTCGACGAGCTCACGGGGATAGACGCGGCCGGTCGGGTTGTGGGGGTTGTTCACGATGACGGACGACACGCCGCCCGCGGCCAGGAGGTGCTCGAACTCCTCGGGATCGGGCAGGAACTCCGGGGGGCGCGTGGGCAGCTCCACGATGTGCTTGCCGGCACGCTCGATGAACCAGTCGTACTCCCAGCTGGGGCGCGGGACGACCACCCCGGAGCCATCGGGACCCAGCACCTCGAGCAGCATCGCCAGCCCGGACCGGGTCCCGGGGGTGAAGACGACCTCGTCGGGCATGAACCGGACGTCGGAGGCGGGGTAGTCCCGCATCCCGTCGCGGTTGATGAACTCGACGATCTCGCCGCGGACGTCGGTGCGCCCGACCGCCGGCCCGTAGCTGTGCACCGTGTTGCGGGTGATGCGCTGTGCCGCCCGGACCACCTCCGGGTGAGGGGCGAAGTCGGCGTTCTTGTAGTCGCCCTGGGTCAGGTCGAGCGCGCCCTCCTCCTGGACGCGGCGAGTGAACGCCCGGACCAGGGGCTCGGGCGTGGCGAGCGCCCGCGAGGAGAGCCGGAACGCGGCCGGCGTGAGCGATCCGCCCGCGGCCTGTGCGGGCGGCGTGACGATCGATTGGGTATGGTTCGACATCGGCTGACTTCGCGCCTCCCGGGGGATTGCGCGGAATCTATCCCATTCGTCCCCTCCGCTCCGCACACGCCGCGACGAGGATGGCCGATGTGCGGGCGCCGGAGCCGCGGTCCCACCGGATCACGGCAGAACCGGTTCCGGACGTCAGCGGCCACCCGCGGGAGAATCCGGGGTGCCGACGACTCGCCGCCGATCCGAAAGGCAGGTCCATGAGCGCGACTCCGTCCACGATGCTCCCGTTGGGGACGCCCGCCCCCGATTTCCACCTGCCCGACACCACCGGGCGCGTCGTCTCGCGCGATGACTTCGCGGGGAGTCCGGCGCTGCTGGTCATGTTCGTGTGCAACCACTGTCCGTACGTCCGCCACGTGGCCGAGGAGATCGTGCGGCTCTCGCGCGAGTACCAGGCCCGCGGCGTGGGGATCGTGGCCATCAGCGCGAACGACGTGAGCCAGCACCCCGAGGACGGGCCGGCCGCGATGGCCGAGGTCGCCGCGGCGATGGGCCTCACGGTCCCGTACCTGTACGACGAGAGCCAGGCGGTCGCCCAGGCCTACCATGCCGCCTGCACCCCGGACTTCTTCCTGTTCGACGCCGCGCGCCGGCTGGCGTACCGGGGGCGGCTCGACGGCGCCCGGCCGGGGAACGACGTCCCGGTCACCGGGCGCGACCTGCGCGCCGCGCTCGACGCGGTGCTCGCCGGCCGTCCGGCGCCGGAGCCGCAGCTGCCCAGCCTCGGCTGCAACATCAAGTGGAGGCCCGGCAACGAGCCGGCCTACACGGCGCCCGGTCCGCTGGCCCCCCTGGCCCCGCGGTCGTAGCCGCGGCATGACGGGTCCGGCGCGGCACGCGCGGAGAGCCGGGAACGCGACGATGGTGGCGTGAGCACCCGGCCGCTCGATCTCACGAGAGCGCAGATCCTCGCCCATCGCCGGTCCGTGGCCGCGCTCGACGAGCGGCTCCCGGCCGGCGCCGACTCGCTCCGGCGCGCCGCGTGGGCCGGGCTGCAGGACAGCATGCCCCGCGCTGCGCTCCTCTCCGTGCACGCCCGAGTCGAGAGCAGCGGGCCGTCCGCCTGGGAGGACCCGTCGCTCGTCCAGGTCTGGGGTCCCCGCTACAGCACGTACGTCGTCGCGGCCCGCGACCACGACGTCTTCACGCTCGGCCGGCTCCCCGACGACGCCGCGGGACGGCGGCTCGCGGACTCGATGGCCGACCGGCTGGAGGGCTTCCTGGACGGCCGGCGCACGACCTACGCGGAGGCGGGACACGCGCTCGGCATCCGTCCCACGGCGCTCCGCTACGCGGCCCCGACCGGCCGGGTGCTGATCCGCTGGGAAGGTGCCGGGCAGCCCACGGTCTGGATGGTCCCGCCGCCGGTGGCCGATCCGCTCGAGGCGCGCCTTGAGCTGGCGCGCCGGTTCCTGCACGTCTTCGGACCCGCGACCGCCGCGGGGTTCGCCGAGTGGGCCGGGATCGCCCCGGCGCGCGCCCGCACAACGTTCGACGCGCTCACGGGATCGCTGGTCCCGGTGCGCACGCCGGTCGGCGACGCGTGGATCCTGGCCGGCGACGAGGTGTCCTTCCGGACCCCGGCGGGGCCCACGGCCGCGGCCCGGCTCCTCCCGAGCGGCGACGCCTACTTCCTCCTGCAGGGCGCCGATCGCGAGCTGCTCGTGCCGGACGGGGCGCAGCGGCGCGCGCTGTGGACCCCGCGGGTCTGGCCGGGCGCACTGCTCGTCGCGGGCGAGATCGTCGGGACCTGGCGGCGCGCGGCGGAGAAGCTGAGCATCCAGCCGTGGCATCGGCTCTCGCGGGTGGAGCACGACGCGGTCGACGCCGAGGCGGCGTCCCTGCCGCTCCCCGGCGTCGGG
>JAJYDP010000041.1 GCA_021777365.1 Chloroflexota bacterium
ACCGGCGTG
This sequence comes from Chloroflexota bacterium, assembly GCA_021777365.1. Next base: position 10 of record JAJYDP010000041.1, read on the forward strand.
CCCTCGCGTCCGCGATGGCCCGCGCCAGGCCGGACAGCGCGTCGAGTGCGCCCGGCGCGCCGGCCCCGGCACAGGCCGGGGCCCAGCCCAGCAGGGCCGCCGCGGCCCGGGCCTGCTCGGCACCCGCGCCCGCCCGTGCACGGGTGAGCGCGTCCAGGAGCGGCGTCACGCGCGCCGCCGGGGCGGCTCCCGGTGATGGGCCGGGGCTGCCCGCTGCCGGACCGCTGCCCGTTGGTGGGCCGGGGCTCTCCGCCGCCGGACCGCTGCCCGGTGGCGCGCCCGCTTCCGCCCCCGCCGCCGCCAGCATCTCGTCGATCGCGGGATCGTCCAGGAGAAGCCCGTCGTCATCGGATCGATACGGGATCCCTCGTTCGAGCGCCACCGCGGCATACGGCGCGAGCTCCGCGTTGGTGCGGGCCAGGATGGCCCGTGTCGCCCCGCCGGGGGCGTGCCACGTGCCGAGCAGCAGCCGGGCACGGGCGACGTCGTCGCCCGGGTCGGGGAGCAGGCAGAGCCGGCCCTCGGCCGCCGGTCGGGCCCGGATCGTCTTGGCGAAGCGTTCTGCGTTGCGCTCCACCAGCCGGACCGCCCGCGCGACCACCGGCGCGGGACAGCGGTAGTTGGTCTCCAGGTCGATCCGACGGAGGCCGGGCAGCACCGCGCGGAGGTCCAGGACCCGGCGCACGTCCGCCAGGCGCCAGGCGTAGATCGTCTGGTCGTCGTCGCCGACCAGGAAGATCCGGTTCGCCGGCGCGGCGAGCAGGAGCGCGAGCCGGAGCTGGCTGCGGTCCACGTCCTGCACCTCGTCGACCAGGAGTTGCCCGCAGCGGTCCCGCCAGCGAGCGAGCAGCCGGGCGTCCGACTCGAGCACCTCGATCGCCCGCCGCACGAGATCGTCGAAATCGAGCGCCCCGCGCTCCGCCAGGGCCGCCTCGTAGAGCAGGAACGCGCGGACGATCCGCCCCGGGGGCTGCCCGCGTGCCTCGGCCCCGGCCGCCTCCCGGGCCAGCGTCGGCGTGTGGACCGCCAGGTCCAGCTTGAGGCGCGAGAACGCATCGTCCAGCCGCCGCAGCTCGGGCGCCGCCGGCGATCCCAGCAGGTCGCGCAGGACGACTGCCCGGTCGACGAGACCGTCCACCGAGCGCCCGGCGTCGAGCAGGATCTCCCGTCCGAGGGCATGGAACGTGCGCACCCGCACCGCGTCGGCCGGCCGGTCCAGCGGCTCGAGCGCATGGCCCACGCGCTCCTCCAGTTCGTCGGCCGCGCGCCGGTTGAAGGTGACGGCGCAGATCCGGTCCGGCGGCGTGCCGTTCGCCACCAGCCAGGCGATGCGCGCCACCAGTGTGGTGGTCTTGCCGGACCCGGCGGGGGCGACACACAGGACCGGGCCCGGCGGCGCGGTGGCCGCCGCGCGCTGGTCCGGCGCGAGACGGGCGAGCCGCTCGTCGACCGCGGGATGCGTGGGCATGGCCGGGATGATCGCGCCGGGGGATCGACGCGGGATCACCGGCGACTTGCGCGGGCCGATCCGGCCGCCGGACGGGTTCGTCATGCCCGGGCTGCCGGTACGTTCGCCATGTCCGGAGGTGCAGGAAATGCGCACCGCCGTGTCAATTGGCCTATCCGAACGGATTGGATACGACTATCCTTCCGGGCGGGGGGAAGGAGGCCGCGCCCGGGTGCCCAGGCGGCCTCGGTGGGCCGTTCATCCCCGGGCGCACATGTGGCGGGTCGGCGTCCCATCCGCCATGGGAGGTGCGCGCATGCATCGGTCCATGGGGCCGCGCCGACTTGCCCTGGTCGGCGCGCTCGTGCTGGTCGGCGGGTTGATCCCTGCCGCGCCACCGGCGGTCGCGAGTCCGGGGGCGACGTTCACGATCCTGGACACCAACGACTTCCACGGGCAGCTCCAGTCATCGGGAAGCAACCCGGGGCTCGCTCGCGTGGCCGCGGTCGTCAACGGGATCCGTGACGACGTCGGCAAGGACAACGTCCTGCTCGTCGACGCCGGCGACGAGATGCAGGGCTCCCTGCTCTCGAACCTGCAGAAGGGCGAGCCGACGATCGCCGCCTTCAACGCGATGGGCGAGCAGGTTGCCACCTTCGGCAACCACGAGTTCGACTGGGGGCAGACGGTTCTCGCCGCGCGTACCAGCCAGGCGTCCTACCCCTTCGTGACGGCGAACATCGTCAAGAACGACACGGGCAGCTGCACCACCGCCGGCTGGACCAAGCCCGACTTCGCGGCGGCCCCCTACGTCGTCGAGACCGTCGGTGGCGTCAAGGTCGCGCTCATCGGCGTCACCACGCAGGAGACGCCCACGATCACGATCGCCTCGGCCACGGCGGGCCTCTGCTTCAAGGACCCGGCGGAGTCGATCGAGCACTACTACGCCGAGATGAAGGGCAAGGCCGACATGATCGTCGTGCTGAGCCACCTCGGGTTCAACGACGGCGGGTACGGCTACGGCATCCCCGTCTACGGCGACAAGACGCTGGCGCAGAAGCTGAACGACGCCGGTGACCCGGTGGCGCTGATCGTCGGCGGGCACAGCCACACGAACATGCTGGCGCTCACGCCTCCGGGTGCCGTGACCGTGGGCGGCACGACGATCGTGCAGGCCTACTACAACGGGCGCCAGGTCGGGCGCGCGGACGTCACGTACGCCGGCGGCACCGCCACGATCTCCTGGCAGGCGCTCCCGGTCAGCACGACCGGCGCCGAGGATCCCGACGTCAAGGCCGTCATCGACGCTGCGGCGAACAACGCCGACTACCAGGCGCTCATCAACAAGCCGATCGGGTACGCGCAGGTCGACCTGCTGCGCAACTACAACGGCGACAGCATGATGGCCGACTTCGTCGACGACGCGATCTACAACGCGCTGAACACGGACGCGACGAAGTCGAACGACGTCGACATGTTCTTCAACAACCCGGGCGGCATCCGGACCGACTGGTGCGCGAAGGCCGACTCGACCGCCGCCGGCGGCTGGGCCTGGAGCAGCGACGCGGCCGACTGCACGAGCGGCACCTGGACGCACGCGCCCATGCTGCTCACCTACGGCCAGATGTTCACGATCCTGCCGTTCGGCAACGCGACCGTCGTCGGGACCATGACCGGGGCGCAGATCCTCCAGGTCCTGAACCAGAGCGCGCAGCTCACCAAGGGCGCGATCCAGGTCTCGGGGATCCGCTACAAGTTCTACGACTACCAGAAGCCCGACCCGAAATCGACGACCACGCCGCTGGCCATGCACACGTATGCGTGGGGCGCGTATGACGCCTGCGTCGTCAACCGCACGACCGGCAAGTGCGTGCCGCTCGACCTGAAGAAGTCGTACAAGGTCGGCACGAACGAATTCCTCGCCCCGGCCGGCGGCGACAACTTCCTCGGCTTCAAGTACATGAAGGACCTGACGTACTGGGGCGACATGCTCGACGCGGTCAACTCGTACGTCTCCAGGACCTACACGGCGGCCCACCCGTACAAGGGCCCCTCGGGCAACGGCAAGCTCGACGGACGCATCACGCAGGACGGCACCGCGGCGGGCGGCAGCATCGTGCCGATCACGATCCTGCACAACAACGACTCCCACGGGAACCTGCTCGCCTACGAGCAGCTGGCCACCCTGATCAAGCAGGAGCGCGCGTACAACCCGCAGCGGACGCTGCTGCTGAGTGCCGGTGACCAGATCCAGGGCGACGCGATGTCCTACTACTTCAAGACGTCGTACACGGGGAAGGCGAGCGACGGCACGCCGCTCCCCGACTCGCTCCGGACCGACCCGATCATCGCGGTCATGAACGCCCTGGGCTACAACGCGATGACCCTGGGCAACCACGAGTTCAACTTCGGGAGCAGCGTCTTCAAGGGCGTCATGGGGCAGGCGCAGTTCGCCGTCCTGGGCGCCAACGTCAAGGATTCCGGCGCCTACGGTCTCTCCGCGGCGCGCGGCGGGAGCGGCGTCAAGCCCTTCCTCACGAAGGTCGTGGGGCCCGAGAAGATCACCGTCGGCATCGTCGGGATCACGAACCATCTGGTCCCGACGTACGAACTGCCGAGCAACATCCAGGGGCTGACGTTCGGCAACCCGCTGACCGCCGCACAGAACCTGACCACCAGGCTCGCGCCGAAGGACGACGCCGTGGTCGCGCTCACGCACATCGGGTTCACGACGGACCCGAAGAGCGTCGACGTGGACACCAACGTCGACACCGTGATGGCCGCCCAGGTCTCAGGTCTCGAGGCGATCATGGGCGGCCACAGCCACACGAGCCCGGTGACGGCGTTCGGTGACTACAAGTACCTGCCCACCATCATCGCCGGACCCACGGGTCAGCCGGTCGAGGTGACGCAGGCCTACCGCAACAACCAGTATCTCGGCGAAGTCATCCTGGGCATGCGTCCGATCGTCGTCGGGACGATCGATGACGTGTCGATGGCGTACGGCGCCGGCACGATCACGAGCAAGGACGTGGTCACCGCGCTCACGGCCAAGCTGAACGCGATCAAGTCGGCGTTCGCGAACAAGCAGACCGCGTCCGCGACGGCGCAGCTTACCGCGCTCACTGCCTACGTCACGGCCCAGCGCTCGGCCGGGACGATCAAGCCGGCGGCCGCCACGCAGCTGCTCGCCGACATCTCCTCCATGAAGACGCACCCGGGCGGCGGGTACGAGACGGTGACCGAGTCCGGCCAGTACCTGGCCGTCACCAAGGACACGCCTGCCGATCCGCAGATCAAGGCGATCGTCGATCCGTACGTGGCGGCGCTTGCCTCGTACCAGGACAAGGTCGTCGGCAAGACGACGGCGCCCATCGACACGCTCGATGCCTTCACCCAGGAGACCAACGGCGCGAACCTGCAGGCCGACGCCTCCGTATTCGAGCTCGCGAAGAACGGGATCACGGACGTGGACGTCCACCTGTCCGGCGCGATGACCAACAAGAAGATCGCCGACGGGGCGACGGCGGAGAACCCGGTGACCCTCAAGGTCTCCGACATGTTCGCCGCGATGCCCTACGAGAACTCGCTGGTCGTGCTGAAGATGAACGGCCCGCAGCTCAAGGCGGTCCTGGAGCGTGCCTACCGCAACTTCTACTACTACAAGTACGTCGACGGGCACGGCGGCTACTCGTACTACACGACCTGCATGATCGACACCAACTCGGTCGGCAAGATCACCTACGACGAGAAGACCGCGGCCGGCCAGACCGTGCCGCCCAAGCCCGACGGCAGCAACGTCGTCTCGCTGACGATCAACGGCAAGGCCGTCGACTTCAAGGACGCGACGACGTACTACAACGTCTCGACCGTGAACTACCTGGCGGCCGGGGCGTGCAACTTCAGCGACAGCAACGGCAAGAGCCTCTGGCCGCTGAGCCAGATCGTCCACGACACCCAGTACTACGTCCGGGATGCGGCCATCGACTACATCGCGGCGAAGGGGACGGTGTCGCCGGCGATCGAGGGGCGGCTCGTCTTCGAGAACCAGCCCAAGTAGTCCCCCGGGGGCGCAGGACGCCCTCGACACACGCGGCACGTGGCCCGGCAGCGATGCCGGGCCACGTCGTCACCGGGTGGCTGCGGCGGCGGAGACGGCAGCCACACCAACCCCATGAGGTGCGCCCCGGATGGGCCGGACGCCGCGACCCGGACGTGGTACAAGGCGCACAGCGTCGAGTGCGAGGAGGGAGACCATGACCGGGACGCCTGCCGGCTCGACCGGCACGTCGGCCGTGAGCGAGATGACGATGTGGATCGACGGCGCCGCGGCGGTCGCCGGCTCCGGGCGCTGGATCGAGGTCGTGGATCCCGCCACGTCACTGCCGATCGCGCGGGTCCCGGAGGGCACGCCCGACGACGTCGATCGTGCCGTGCGGGCGGCCCGCCGCGCCTTTGCCGGCAGCGGGTGGTCGCGGGCGCTTCCCGCGGAGCGCGCCGCAGTGCTGCTCCGGATCGCGGACCTGATGGAGGCGCACGGCGCCGAGCTGGCCGAGCTGGAGGCACGCAACACCGGCAAGACGCTGCGCATGGCCCGGGACTTCGACCTGGCGGGCAGCATCGACAACGTGCGCTTCTTCGCGGGCGCGGCGCGCAACCTGGAGGGGAAGGCGGCCGGCGAGTACATGCCGGGGATCACCAGCGCGCTGCGCCGGGAGCCGATCGGGGTGGTCGGCTCGGTGGCGCCCTGGAACTACCCCCTGCAGATGGCGGTGTGGAAGATCTTCCCCGCCATCGCCGCCGGCAACACCATCGTGCTGAAGCCCGCGTCGCTGACGCCGCTCACGTCGCTGCGCCTGGCCCAGCTGGCCACCGAGGCGGGACTGCCGGACGGGGTGCTCAACGTGATCCCGGGTCGCGGTGAGCTGGTGGGGCCGGCGCTGGTCGCGCACCCGGAGGTCGACATGGTGTCGCTCACGGGCGACACGCGGACCGGTGTCGACATCATGCAGCACGCGGCGGCCGGGCTGAAGCGGGTCCACCTAGAGCTCGGCGGCAAGGCGCCGTTCGTCGTCTTCGCCGACGCCGACCTGGAGGCTGCGGCGAACGGCGCGGTGGCCGCGGGCTTCATCAACGTCGGCCAGGACTGCACGGCGGCCACGCGGATCTACGTGGAGCAGCCGGCCTATGCGCGGTTCCGCGACCTGCTGATGGAGCGCGTCCGCACGGTGCGGGTGGGTCCCCCGTTCGACGAGGCCACCGACCTCGGGCCGCTGATCAGCCGGGCGCAGCGCGACCGGGTGGCGGGCTTCGTCGAGCGCGCCGTGGCGGCCGGGGCCAGCGTTGCCATCGGGGGCGCCCGGCCCGATGACCAGGACCTGGCGGAGGGCGCGTACTACCTGCCGACCGTGGTCGAGGGCGCTGCGCAGGATGCCGAGATCACCCAGCGGGAGATCTTCGGGCCGGTCCTCGTGCTCCTGCCGTTCGCGGACGAGGCCGACGCAGTGGTCAAGTCGAACGACGTGGTCTACGGGCTGGCGGCCTCGGTCTGGACCTCGAACGTGCAGCGGGCGCTTCGGATGGCCCGCGACCTCCACTTCGGCACCGTGTGGGTCAACGAGCACATCCCGATCACCTCCGAGATGCCGCACGGCGGGTTCCGGCAATCCGGGACCGGCAAGGACATGAGCCAGTACAGCTTCGATGAGTACACCATCGTGAAGCACGTGGCCATGGACATCGACGGCGCGGTCCGCAAGCCCTGGCACGACATCGTGTGGCGCGGCAGGGGAGGATGACGGGTCCTGACCGGGCGCGCCCGGTCCGCCCTTCGCTCGGTCGGGCCCTACGGCCCGGCTCGCTGCGGCCCCCGGATCGCGCCCGGCCACCCGCCTCCCGCTCCGCGGCGCTGCCGCGGAGCGGGTGACCGGTCGATCATCGGCCCCGCGCGGCTCCGGAGCCAGTGACGTCCGCGCCGAGCCCGCCCTGACCCCGTCCGGGCCCTCGTCCTGACCAATGCTCGTGCAGTGAACGCGAGGCGGCCCGGCCCGCAGCGCCGAACGGGCGGCTGGCCGGCGGGCTTCGGGATTCGAATCGCGGCGCCATTCTGAGCGCAAGACTCGTCGCGTCGACCGCGACGTCAGCGCTCACGGTGCCGCCGACCACCCCGGGCCGTGCCCGGCGCTCGCCCGGCGTTCACCCGGTGAGCATCGGGCAACGCCGCCCCCGGGGGCAACGCCGCCCCGGGGGCAACGCCGCCCCGGGGTCGTGCAGCAATCCTGCAGATGTCGCGCCGGCAGGCACGCGCGCAGGCAAGCACGCGCCGCAAGGCACGCGCGCCGGCGGGCACGCGCATGGGCACGGGTGTCGCGCAGGCAAGCACGCGCACGGGAGGCACGGGCACGGGTGGCCGACCGCGGCGAGGGGAGGGGGCCCCACGGTGCCATGCCCTAGCATTAGCGCGTGACCCCCGAGCTCGAGGCGACGCTGGCGCGCCTTCCCGACCATCCCGGCGTGTACCTGTTCAAGGACGCGTCCGGGACCGTGCTGTACGTCGGGAAGGCCCAGAGCCTGCGCCATCGCGTCCGCAGCTACTGGCAGCGTCGAGGCGCGCGTGGCGGGAGCTGGGGCGTCTTCTCGGTGGACCAGGTGGTCTCCGTCGAGTGGACCCTCACCGATACCGTCAGCGAGGCGCTGCTCCTCGAGGCGAACCTGATCAAGCGCCACCAGCCCACCTACAACGCCCGCCTCAAGGATGACAAGAGCTACCCCTTCATCAAGGTGACGCTGGCCGACGACTTCCCGCGCATCGAGCGCACCCGGCGGCTGGTCCAGGACGGGAGCCGCTACTTCGGGCCATACGCCTCGGTGACGAGCGTGGACAGCGCGATGGACCTGATCCGCCGGCTGTTCCCGTTCCGTACCTGCACCATCCCGATCCGGGACGGCGAGCGGGCGCTGGCCCGGCCCTGCCTCCTGTACGACATCAGGCGCTGCCAGGGCCCCTGCATCGAGGCCGTCTCCCGGACGGCCTACCGGCACGACATCGACCAGGTGATGCTCTTCCTCGACGGGCGCCAGGAGCAGGTGACGCGCCACCTGCGCCGCGAGATGGAGTCCGCCTCGGAAGCGCTCGACTACGAGCGGGCCGCCGCGCTGCGCGATCAGCTGCGAGCGGTGGAGCGGACCACCGAGAGCCAGAAGATGGCCGCCTACGCGCGCACGCAGCAGGACGTGCTGGGGATCGCCCGCGGGGCAGGGGAGGCGGCCATCCAGCTCTTCGTGGTGCGGGGCGGGCGGATGGTGGGGCGCGACGTGTTCACCATGGTCAGCCGGTCCGAGGTTCCCGACGACGAGGTGCTGGCCGCGTTCGTCAAGCAGTACTACGCCTCGGCGGCCTCCATCCCCCCGGCCGTGCTCGTGCCGCTCCGGCCGGCGGACGCCGACGACCTGGCGGCGTTCCTGTCCGAGCGCCGGGGAAGCCGCGTGACGCTCACGGTGCCCCAGCGCGGGGAGAAGCGCGAGCTGGTCGCCCTCGCCTCCCGCAACGCGGAGGAGGCGCTGGCCCGCGAGCGCGCCCGCCGGCTTGCCGACCACGGGGCGCTGCTCGCCGCGCTCGAGGAACTGGCGGAGGCGCTCGGGCTGCCGGCGGTGCCGGTGCGGGTGGAGTGCTACGACATCAGCACGATCCAGGGCAGCGACACCGTGGGGAGCATGGTCGTCTTCGTCGACGGGAAGCCCGCCACGGACCAGTACCGCCGCTTCCGGATCCGGACGGTGGAAGGGACCGACGACTTCGCGAGCCACCGCGAGGTGCTGCGGCGCCGCTTCCGGCGGGCCGCGCTGGAGGCGGAGGAGCGCGCGGAGGACGCCGGGCTGCGCTGGCGCATGCCCGACCTGGTGCTGATCGACGGCGGCAAGGGCCAGGTCTCGGCGGCCAAGGAGGTGCTCGACGAGCTCGGGCTGCATGACCTGCCACTGGCCGGGATCGCCAAGCAGCGCGAGGAGCTCTTCCTGCCGGGGGCCCGCGATCCGATCGTGCTGCCCGGCACCTCGCCCGCCCTGCACCTGGTGCAGCGTCTCCGGGACGAGGCGCACCGCTTCGCCATCACCTACCACCGGAACCTGCGGGGAAAGCGCCAGACGCGTTCCGCCTTCGACGAGGTGCCGGGTCTCGGTCCCAGGCGCCGTCGCGCGCTGCTGCGGGCGTTCGGCTCCGTGCGACGGATCCGGGAGGCATCCGTGGAGGAGATCGCCGCCGTCCCCGGGATCGGCGCCGGGCTCGCCGACAGGGTTCACGAGACGCTATCCGCGGGGTGAGAGCGCCGGGAGACCTGCGATGACCCTGCAGCACGGGATCATCGCCACCGAACGGGCGCCGGGCCGCATCCCGGCATGAGCAGGAGCGCAGAGGCTGCATGACGCCCATCGAGGTGCTCGCGATCGCCGCCGCCGGCGTGGCCGCCGGGACGATCAACACGATCGTCGGTTCGGGATCCCTCATCACGTTCCCGACCCTCCTCGCGTTCGGTGTGCCGCCCGTGGTGGCCAACGTGTCGAACACCCTGGGGCTGGTGCCGGGCGGCGCGAGCGGGGTGGTCGGCTACCGGCGGGAGCTCTCCGGGCAGCGGCGGCGGGCGCTGCGGCTCGGCGCGGCGGCCGTGGCGGGCGGGGTGACCGGCGCCATCCTGCTGCTGGCGTTCCCCGCGAGCACGTTCGAGCGCGTGGTGCCGTACCTCATCCTGCTGGCGTGCGCGCTCGTGGCGCTGCAGCCGCGGCTGTCGCGCGCGCTCGCGCGCCGGCGCCCGGACGGCGCGGAGCACTCCTGGGCGCTGGCGCTCTTCGTCTACCTCACCGGGATCTACGGCGGCTACTTCGGTGCCGCGCAGGGGGTCATCCTGATCTCCCTGCTGGCGATCTTCGTGCCGGACGACCTGCAGCGCCTGAACGGCCTGAAGAACCTCCTGACGCTCTTCGTCAACGGGATCGCGGCGGTCCTCTTCATCGTGCTGGCACCCGTCTCCTGGCCCGTGGTGGCGCTGGTGGCGGCGGGATCGATCGCCGGCGGCCAGATCGGGGCCGCGGTCGGAAGGCGCCTGCCGCCGCTCGTCCTGCGCATCGCGATCGTGGTGGTGGGGACGTTCGTCGCGGTCCGCATGCTGGCCGGATGAGGGCGCGGAACCACGCGTCCGGACCGCGCAGTGGCCGGAGGCGGCACGGCGCGGCGACGAGCCTGCTATAGTCCCGCCCGATGCGCCGGATCACCCCCCTCCTCATCGTCGTCGTCGGCCTGCTCGCGCTCGCGATCGACTTCTCGTTCGCGTTTGCGCCGGGCCTCACCAACCCCATCACGAACAACCCGATCGAGACGCGCCTCGGGCTCGACCTGCAGGGCGGCGTCGAGGTCGACTACCTGGTGCTGCCCGCGAACGGCAAGACCCCGGACAGCTCCGCGCTGAACACGATCGTCGGGATCATCGACCGCCGCGTCAACGCGACGGGCACCACCGAGCCGGTGATCGAGACCAAGGGCAGCAACCAGATCTCGGTCCAGCTGCCGGGCGTGAGCGACGTGCAGCAGGTGGTCAAGCTGGTCGGCTCCACCGGACAGCTGACGTTCGTGCCCCTGCCGCCGGCCACCTACGGGACCTCCACGGCCGCGGGCACCAAGCCGGTGCCGGCCGAGGGCGATCCCATCGACCCGTCCCTCAAGCCCCTCTTCGGCGGCGACCAGGTGGCGTCGGCCAACGCCTCGTTCGACCAGACCACCAACCAGCGCGCGGTCGCGTTCACCCTGAAGGACCCGGCCAAGACGATCTTCGCGCAGTGGTCCGCGAGCCACATCGGTGACTTCTTCGCGATCGTCCTCGACGGCCAGGTGGTCTCGGCGCCCTACATCAAGAGCGCCATCACCGATGGGAGCGGCCAGATCAGCGGCAGCTTCACCGCCGCCCAGATGAACGACCTGGTGACCGTGCTCCAGTACGGCGCGCTGCCGTTCCCGCTCCAGGAGATCAGCAGCCAGAACGTGCCCGCCACGCTCGGCGCCGACTTCCTGCACCGCACCCTGCTGGCCGGCGCCCTGGGCATCCTGCTGGTCTTTCTCTTCATGATCCTCTACTACCGGCTGCAGGGCAGCGTGGCCGTTCTCGCGCTCCTCTACTACACGGTGGTGGTGCTCGCGATCTTCCGGCTCATCCCCGTCACGCTCACGCTGGCCGGCATCGCGGGCTTCGTGCTGTCGGTGGGCATGGCGGTCGATGCCAACATCCTGATCTTCGAGCGGACGAGAGAGGAGCTGCGGGCCGGCAAGACACTCGGCCCCGCCATCGAGGCCGGTTTCAACCGGGCCTGGAACTCCATCTTCGACTCGAACGTCTCCAGCCTCATCACCGCGTTCATCCTGTTCTGGTTCGGCTCGTCCGTGATCCGGGGCTTCGCCCTCGTCCTGATCATCGGCGTGCTGACCTCGATGTTCACGGCCATCACCGTGAGCCGCACGGTCCTCCGCACGATCGTCCGCTGGCAGTGGACGCGGAAGGCCAGCCTGTTCGGGGTGAACGAGGAGGAGTTCGTCACCGCAGCGCCGCGCGGCGCCAGGCGGAACGAGATCCGATCCCGTGCCTGACGCCATCAACGTCCGCCGCACGCGCGTGCCGGCGGTCCCCCCATGTGCAGCGGCGTGATCGATGTTTGACCTGGTCAACAAGCGGAACTGGTTCTTCCTCCTGAGCGGCCTGATCGTCGTTCCGGGACTCTTCTTCATCCTGCTGACGCCCCTCACGAAGGGGGCGGCCGGGCTGCAGTTCTCGATCGACTACACGGGCGGCACCGAGTGGCAGATCCGCTTCGCCGGACCGCAGCCGTCGGTGTCGGCGATCCAGTCGGTGCTGCTGGCGCAGGACCTGCCCGGATCCCAGGTCCAGGAGTCCAGCGACGGCTTCATCACGATCCGCACCAAGCCGATCGGCCTGTTGCCGCCGGCTCCGGTGGCCACGCCGGTGCCGGTCGCGTCGCTCGGGGCGTCGGCGGCACCCTCCGCCCCGGCCTCGGCCGGGCCGTCGGCTTCGGCATCGGCGTCGGTGGCCCCGTCGGCGGCGCCATCCGCTGCAGCATCTCCATCGGCGAGCCCGGCGGCCAGCACGGCGGCGAGCGGCTCGGCCGCGCCGTCCGCATCGCCGACCGCCTCCGGCGCAGCCGGTGCCGGCACCGCGAGCCCGTCGCCCAGCGCCAGCCCATCGATCCCGGTGCCCACCGAGGGCAAGCTGGGAGAACTCGCGACGGCGCTCCAGGCGAAGTTCGGCCCCATCTCCGACATCCAGGAGCAGACCACCATCGGGCCCATCATCAGCTCCGAGCTGACCCAGCAGGCGATCCTGCTGGTCATCCTGGGGTCGCTGGGCATCCTGATCTGGGTTTCGACGCGGTTCAGCGACGTCAAGTTCGGGGTCTCCGCGATCGTCGCCCTGCTGCACGACGTGGTCGTGGTGGTGGGGACGTTCGCGATCCTCGGCACCCTCTTCGGGGTGCAGATCGACTCGCTCTTCGTGACCGCCATGCTGACCGTGATCGGCTTCAGCGTGCATGACACGATCGTGGTGTTCGACCGGATCCGGGAGAACCGGGCGCGCCACGCCGGCGAGCCGTTCGACGCCATCGTGAACCACAGCATCCTGCAGACGCTGGGCCGGTCGATCAACACGTCGATGACGGTGATCATGACCCTGCTCGCCCTGCTGCTGCTGGGCGCGTCGAGCATCCGGGAGTTCGTCCTGGCGCTGCTCATCGGGATCCTCTCCGGGACGTACTCCTCCATCTTCAACGCCAGCATGATCCTGGTCGTGTGGCACAACTGGGAGGATCGCCGCCGGCAGGAGGCGCTGGCACAGGCTCGCGCGGCCCGATAAGGGCAGGTGAACCCGGTCGTGGCAGACTCGGGGGCGATGCTGTCCCCGACACGGCGGTGGGCCCCCGTCCCGGCCCCTCCCGTCTCGCCCGAGCTGAGCGACGCGGCCGAGCGCCACGGCGTGCCGCCGCGGGTCCTGCGCCTGCTCGCCGCCCGCGGGTGCGAGCGGCCCGAGGACCTGGAGGCGTTCGTCGCCGAGCCGCTCTCCGTGCTGCACGATCCTGCGCTCCTGCCGGATGCCGCGGTGGTCGCCGAGCGGCTGGCCCGTGCGCGGGCGCACGGCGAGCGGGTCCTGGTCTACGGGGACTTCGACGCGGACGGGCTGACCGCGCTCTCGGTGATGGTGCTCGCCCTGCGACACCACGGGCTGGAGGTGGAGCCGTACGTCCCGAGCCGGTTCACGGACGGGCACGGGCTGTCGGAAGGAGCCGTGGACCGCGCCGCGGCCGCCGGCTGCTCCGTCATCGTGACCGTGGACTGCGGATCAAGCAGCGCGGACGAGATCGCGCTGGCGGCCCGGCGGGGAATCGACGTGCTGGTGACGGACCACCACCACGTGCCGGAGCGCTGGCCCGGCTCGGCGGCCGTCGTCAACCCGCAGCGGGCGGACAACCGGTACCCGGACACGCGGCTGACCGGTGCGGGCGTGGCGTTCAAGGTCGCCCAGCTGCTGCTCGGTGGCCGGGACGGCGGTGACTCCGGGTGGACGGGTCTCGCCGACCTCGCCGCCATCGGCACCATCTCGGACGTGGCGCCGCTGCTGGGCGAGAACCGCGCCATCGTCCGCCTGGGGCTGGACCTGCTGCGCGAGCGACCGCGCCCCGGCCTCGCGGCGCTCCTGGAGGTCGCCGGCGTCGCACCGGCCCGGGTGGACGCGGATGTCGTCGCCTACACCATCGCCCCCCGGCTCAACGCGGCGGGGCGGATCGGCGAGGTGACCCTGGCGTCCCGGCTGCTCATGTCCTCGGATCGCGAGGAGGCGGCCGGGCTGGCCGCGCAGCTCGAGGAGGCGAACCGGACGCGCCGGGATCTCACGGCGTCGGCCCTGGCCGAGGCCCGGGCGGTCGTCGGGGACCCGGGCGACGCCCCGGCGCTCGTCATCGCGGGCCCGTGGCCGGCCGGCCTGATCGGCCTGGTGGCCGGGCGGCTGGCAGAG
>JAJYDP010000801.1 GCA_021777365.1 Chloroflexota bacterium
ATCGAAGACCCTGACACCCGACGCCTGCGCCTCGCCGTCCCAGGTTCGCGGCGCGGGCGCGTGGTCGTGCTCCTCGCGCTCGCCGTCGTCGGGGTCGCGCTCGTCCTCGCTGGGACGGGGACCATCGGTGGCGGCCCCGCGGCGTCGCCCGGGCCGGTGGCCGTTCTCGACGCGGCGCAGCTGCGCGCCGAGATCGCCGCCCAGCGGGCCGGGGGACTCGCACCGCAGGACGTGATCGCGGACGTACCGATCGACAGCGTGCGACGGACGCCGCCGCTCGATCGGGAGTGTGTGCCGCTCGGCCAGTGCACGGTGATCGGCACCCTCGCAGGCTTCGCCGATCCGGAAGGCACGGTGACGATCCGGGTGCAGGAACAGGCGGTGCCCCCGCCCACCGATGCGGCCGATCTGGCGGCTCCCGTGGCGTTGCGCCTGTCGGGCTCCGGCCCGATCGAGTTCCTCGGCCACGTGACCCTCGGTCCGGCAGGACGCGCACATGACGTCCCCGAGGCACTCGCCCTGGGCAAGACGGCGCCGAACGGCGAGGTGATCGCCGCGACCGGATGGCTGATAGGAGTCGAGGGCTTCTCCTGCGGGCCCGTGCCGGAGCCGGGCCCGATCGTCCCGGCACCCTTCGCCTGTCAGATCCCGGAGTTCCTCACCGAGCGCGCGACCAAGCCGGTCAGCCGCACCGGGCTGAGCGGCATGGGCAGTGGCTTCCAGATGAGCGCCCCGTCCGGGGCCGTCCAAGTACAGATGGGCGCCTACCAGGAGTACGCGCCATCGCCCAGCTTCGACGGGGTCAACGACGTGCCGCGCCTCGGGACGTACCTGCTGCGCATGGTCGCCATCGACCAGTCGAACTGCGCGCACTGCCGGGGCTGGCTGGCGGTCGGGCGGTTGGACGCGTCGGCCGCGCCCGCCTCGCCGGCCCCGTCGGGCTACCAGCCGCAGGTGCGCTCGACCGACGAGCTCGCGCTCGCGCTTGCGCAGGACCGGCCCGCCCTCGTGGGCCACATCGTGTTCGTCGACAGCCGGATCGTGCCCGGCACGGCGAGCGGGTGCACCGGGCCGGGTCCGTGCTCGCTCGGCGTGCTCGAGGGCACCTCCGAACAGGTCGTCGCGACGCCCTACGCGGTGTCGCAGCTCGTCCTCGGGGACGACGCCCAGGTCCGCGGCGTGCTCGCGCTCGTCGTCCGACAGGGCGACCTCGAGTACCTCGGGATCGGCGGTGTTCCGCTGCCGCTGTCCGAGCTCGCCGACCCGCTCATCACGAACGGCCTGCCGCTGCAGGTGCACCCGGTGACCGCCTGGCTGGTCGGCGCGGGACCCGTGCCGTGCCCATCCGTCGCGAGCGCGCCACCGGCGGACACGCCATTCGATACGTGCGGCGGTTCCTGGCTCATGGCATCCGCGCAGCAGCCGGTGCAGCGCAACGGCGCGGGCTTCTCGATCGTCGTGCCGCCGGGCGCGATCCGCGTGCAGCCCGGCGCCTACGACGAGTACGCCCCCGCGCCGGCCTCAGAGCCCGACGGGGTCGGGTTCGTGCCGCGCCAGGGCACGTATCTTGTGCACATGGTGTCGAACCCGCCCGGTGGCCGGCCCGCGCAGATCGGCTGGCAGATTGTGGCGCGGCTCGCGCCGTGAACCCGGATCCGGCCACCGACAGGGATCGTCCGTGAACGCGCCGGTCCGGCTCCTCGCCGCCGTCGCCTCCCTGGTGCTCGTCGCCGCCTGTGGCTCGGCGGCCACGGCGCGCCCCAGCTCATCCGCGGTCGGCGCCACGACCGGCACGCTGTCGTTGGCAACGCCGTCGGCACTCGGCCCCAGCACGGGTCCGCTGCCCTCGACGACGGCCCCTGCGACGGGGTCGGTCGACCACATGGGCGTCTTCCCGGGTGGGTTCTGGGCCACGCAGGGGACGACGCTCCTCATCTCGGCCGACGGGGGGACGAGCTGGCGGGCCGGGACGCTGCCCTCGCCCTCGCCGCTCGCGGTGGATGTCCTCGACGCGGGCCATGCCTGGGCGGTGTACCCGGTCGGCGCCACCCTGACTCCGGTGACCGGCTCGCCGACTGACGTGATGCAGTTGTTCGTGTTCCGGACGAGCGACGGCGGCACCACCTGGGACGCGACGAAGCTGACCGAGAACGTGGCCGACTCGATTGTCGTGCCGGTATTCCGCGATGCCGAACACGGGTACATCCTCGCGTCCGCCCTGCGCCAGAGCAGCGGGATCAGCACGCTCCTCGCCACCAGCGACGGGGGTGCCACCTGGGCCCCGGCCGGTCAGGGCGCCTGGCTGGGCGCCGAGTTCGGCACTGGGCCTGGCGGCACCCTCTGGGCGGGCAGCGAGCCCACCGCGGGGCCCGAGCAGCGCCCCCTCCTCGACGTCAGCCGCGACGGCGGGCAGCACTGGACGGACGCCGGGTTGCCCGGCCTGGTGGGCGCCGCCGGCGCGCGCTACTCGCTGCTCGGACCGCCCTCCTTCGTCGGCACGCAGGGCGTGGTGGCCGTCCTCGACGAGTCGGGGTCGGGGCAGGTCGTGCGGACCTTCACGAGCGCCGACGGCGGGCAGACCTGGACCCGAGCCGCGGACCTTGGCCGGAGCGACGTCGCCTCGTTCGCGGTGCCGCTCACGTTCGCCGCCGCCGACCCATCGCATTGGCTCGTCGGCGGGCTCGACGGCGCATCGCTGCGCGTCACGAGCGATGCCGGGCGCACGTGGCACGACGTGGCCACCGACGGGCTGCCGGCCGGCGTCACCGCACTCCTGTTCGCCGACGCGATCCACGGGGCCGCGGAAGTCGCGCCCGACAATGCGCTCTACGTGACCGCGGACGGGGGGATGACGTGGGCGCCGGCGCTCCTGACGCCGCCAGCCGCGGCCTCGCCCGCACCCGGCGACTG
>JAJYDP010000802.1 GCA_021777365.1 Chloroflexota bacterium
ACACCCTGACGCGGTACTTCGACCTTGCATCCGACGTGATCGGCCGCTACGGCGGCACCGTCGAGAAGTTCATCGGGGACGCCGTGATGGCCGTGTGGGGCGCGCCGACTGCACACGAGGACGACGCGGAACGGGCGGTGCGGGCGGCGCTCGACCTCGTCGCCTCGGTCGGAACGCTGGGGCCTGCCATCCAGGCGCGCGCGGGCGTGCTGACCGGCGAGGCCGCGGTCACCCTGGGGGCCGCGAACCAGGGCATGGTCGCTGGCGACCTCGTGAACACCGCGTCGCGCCTGCAGTCGGTGGCGCCGGCCGGGGCCGTTCTCGTCGGCGACGCGACGTGTCGCGCGGCGGGCCGGGCCATCGTCTTCGAGGAGGTGGGCGAGCAGACCCTCAAGGGCAAGTCGGCGCCCGTCCCCGCGTATCGCGCGCTGCGCGTCGTGGCCCAGCGGGGAGGACGCAACCGGGCCGAGACGCTCGAGGCGCCCTTCGTCGGGCGGGATGACGAGCTGCGCCAGCTCAAGGACCTCTACCACGCGACGTCACGCGACCGCCGCGCCCGTCTCGTCTCCGTCATCGGTCCGGCCGGCATCGGCAAGAGCCGCCTCGCCTGGGAGCTGCACAAGTACCTCGACGGGCTCGTCGAGCCGATCTGGTCGCACGACGGGCGGAGCCCTGCATACGGCGAGGGGATCAGCTTCTGGGCCCTGGGCGAGATGGTCCGCCAGCGGTGCGGCCTCCTCGAGACCGACGACGAGCGCACTACCAGGGCGAAGGTCGGCGACACCCTGGCCGAGCACGTCCCGGACGCCGAGGAACGCCGATGGATCGAGCCCGCCCTCCTGGCGCTGCTGGGCGTGGAGCGCGGCGGCGGCTCCGAGGAGCTCTTCGGCGCCTGGCGCACGTTCTTCGAGCGCCTCGCTGCCAGCGCGCCGGTCGTCCTCGCGTTCGAGGACTTCCACTTCGCCGACGCGGGGCTCATCGACTTCGTCGAGCACCTCATGGAGTGGAGCCGGAACGCGCCGCTCTTCGTGGTCACGCTCGCCCGGCCGCTCCTCCTGGAGAGACGTCCGACCTGGGGTGCGGGCACGCGGAACTTCTCCTCGCTCCACCTCGAACCGCTGCCGGAAGCGGCCATGCGCGAGCTGCTCGCCGGGCTGGTGCCTGGGCTGCCCGAGCCCGCAGTGCATGCCATCGTGGCGCGTGCCGACGGCGTCCCGCTGTACGCCGTGGAGACCGTGCGGATGCTCGTCGCCGAGGGCCGGCTCGTCCTGCAGGGCGACACGTACGCCCCGGCCGGCGACCTCACCTCGCTCGCCGTGCCCGAGACCCTCACCGCGCTCGTCTCCAGCCGCCTCGATGCTCTGCCCCCCGACGAGCGGGCCCTCGTCGCCGACGCCTCCGTGCTCGGCCAGAGCTTCACGCTCGCGAGCCTGGCCGCCGTGTCGGGGATCACCGCGCAGGTTCTCGAGCCGCGCCTGCGCGCGCTCATGCGGCGCGAGCTCCTCACGCTGGAGGCAGACCCCCGTTCCCCGGAGCGCGGGCAATACGCGTTCGTGCAGGCTCTCATCCGCGAGGTCGCCTACAACACGCTCGCGAAGGCGGACCGCAAGGCCCGCCACCTGGCGGCCGCCCGCCATTTCGAGACGCTGGGGGCCGACGAGCTTGTCGGTGCTCTCGCCGGGCACTACCTGGCGGCCCACGACAATGCAGCGGAGGGCCCCGAAGCCGACGCGCTGGCAACCCAGGCGCGCATCACGCTCAGGGGCGCCGCGGAGCGGGCAGCGGCACTGGGGGCGCACGAGCAGGCACTCGCGTTCCTGCAGCAGGCGCTCGGCGTGGCAACGGACGCGGCCGAGCTCGCGGACCTCGGCGAGCGCCTCGGCGAGGAGGCCGGTGCGGCGGCCCGCTTCGACGACGCCGAGGCGTTCCTCCGCCAGGCGGCCGACCGGTACCGGACGGTGGGGGACCGGCCGAGCGCCGCGCGCGCGACCGCCGCCGCGGGTCGGCTGCTCGTGACCGCGCGTCGCTCGACCCAGGCGCTCGAGCTGCTGGAATCCGCGGCCGCCGAGTTCTCGGACCTGGGCGACGACCCGGCCCTGGTCGCGCTGCACAGCCAGCTGGCCCGGAGCTACATGATCAGCGGCAGCGACCGGCGGGCGATCGAGATCGCCGACCGGGCGCTCGAAGTGGCCGAGCACGCTGATCTCGTCGCGCTGCTCGCGGACACGCTCATCACCAAGGGCTCCGCTCTGTGCGACCTGGGCCGCCTCCGAGAGGGTGTCGGCGTCATCGAGGCCGGCGAGCGCCTGGCGCGCACGCACGGGCTGACGAGCACGTTGCTGCGCGCGCTGAACAACCGGACGATCTCGCAGGGCGAGATCGACCCGGCGGCCAGCCTCGACGCAAACCGTGAGGGGCTGGCCCTCGCCCGACGGGTCGGGCAGCGGCACTGGGTGTTCGGCTTCGCGACCGGGGTCGGCTTCCAGGCGTTCCTGCTCGGGGGCTGGGACGAGGCGGCGGAGGTCCTCTCGGGCGCTCTCGCTGACGACCCGCCCCCGGAGGCACGCGTGGACCTGCTCGCCAACGCGCTGCTCGTGGCGGCCTACCGCGGCCAGCCCGTCACCGAGGTGGTGGACGAGATCAGGCGGCTCGTCGGGGACAGCTCGGAGCTCTCGCCCCTCGGCCAGCTGTACGACGCGAGTGGCAACGCCGCCTTTGCCGCCGGCCGCCTCGCAGACGCGGCATCCGACATGCGGCGCGCGGCCGAGGTCATGGCCGGTGTCGCGGGCACGGGGGAGCGGATGACGGCTGCCCGCGCCGCGCTCTGGCAACGTGACGCGGGGGGCGCGGTGGCCGAGCTCGAGGCCATCGACCGAGCCGGGTTCCATGCCCCGGCGGTC
>JAJYDP010000803.1 GCA_021777365.1 Chloroflexota bacterium
ATCAGCGAGGCCCTGGCCGACATCGCGGCCGCGCACCAGGCGCTGCAGCATCGCGCGGGTGACCCGGCCCTGGAGGCCCGGCTCACGGACGCCGAGGTGCAGCTGGCGGCCGCGAAGGCGGCGATCGCCGCGCCCGCGCCGGACCTGCTCGCGGCCCTGAAGAGCGCACAGGCCGCCCACGCGGGCGCCGACCAGGTGCTCTCGAGCGAGCGGGCGGCCGAGGAGCAGCTCGCGCGGCAGCGAGCGGCGCTGCAGACGGCACTGGTGTCGGCACAGGCGAGCGTGACCCACGCCGCCGACTACATCGAGAGCCGGCGCAATGGAGTGGGCCGGGAGGCGCGGACCCGTCTCGCCGAGGCGCAGCGCCACCTCGAACAGGCACAGGCGGCGGCAACGGATCCTGGGACCGCGCTCCCGGAGGCGCAGCAGGCACAGCGGCTGGCCGACGAGGCCTACCGGATCGCCAGCTCGGAGTTCGACAACTGGAACGGGCGCGGGGGACCGGGCGGTCGCCGCGGAATGGACCTGACGGGCGCGATCGTCGGCGGGATCATCCTGGGGAGCCTGCTCGGCGGCGGTCGCCGCGGAGGCGGCTGGGGAGGCTCGCCCTGGGGTGGCCGCGGCGGAGGCTTCGGCGGGTTCGGTGGTGGTGGAGGGTTCGGAGGCTTCGGTGGCGGAGGCGGCTTCGGAGGAGGCGGCGGCTTCGGCGGCGGGGGCAGCTGGTGACCGGAAGAGTGCGGGCGCGCAGGACGCGCGCCGTGACGCGTTCAATCGTTCGGTAGGGGAAGGAGCGGCACCGCATGGCACAGACATCGATCCTCGGGCGGATCGGTCAGCTGGTCCGGGCCAACGTCAACGCGCTGATCGACGGCGCGGAGGACCCGGAGAAGATGCTCGATCAGCTGATCCGGGACTTCACGAACAACATGGCCGAGGCGGAGGACGCGGTCGCCCAGACCGTGGGCAACCTCCGGCTGGTCGAGGACGACGCGTCCGAGGCCCGGGCCGCCTCCGCGGAGTGGGGCAGCAAGGCGGCGGCCGCGTCGCGCAAGGCCGACGAGCTCCGCGCGGCCGGGAACACGGCGGACGCGGACCGGTTCGACGAGCTGGCCAAGGTCGCCCTGCGGCGCCAGCTCAGCTTCGAGGAGCAGGTCAGGACCTTCGAGACGCAGATCGCCCAGCAGACGGAGCTGGTCGACAAGCTCAAGGACGGTCTCACCAAGCTGCGCGCGAAGCGCGAGGAGCTGGTCCAGAAGCGTGAGGAGCTGGTCAGCCGGGCCAAGATGGCGCAGGCGCAGCTGCAGGTCCAGCAGACCCTCCGCGACGCGTCCGTGATGGACCCCACCAGCGAGCTCAACCGTTTCGAGGAGCGGATCCGGCGCCAGGAGGCCATGGCTCGGGGCCGCGCCGAGGTGGCCGCGTCGTCCGTGGAGGAGCAGTTCGCCTCGCTCGACAGCGACTCGGACGAGATGGAGGTCGAGGCCCGGCTCAAGGCGCTGAAAGGCAGCTGACCCGCGGCCCCGGGCTCACCGGCCCCGGGCTCACCGGCCCCGGGCTCACCGGCCCCGGGCTCACCGGCCCCGGGCTCACCGGCCCCGGGCTCACCCCTTGACGATCACGGTCCCGGTCATGAAGGGGTGGATGGCGCAGTGGTAGGCGAACGCGCCTGCCACCTTGAACGTGAACGAGAATGACGCGCCGGGCGAGAGCGTGCCGCTGTCGAACGCCCCGCCGTTCGCGGTGACGGTATGGTCGACCTTCCCGGTGTTGGTCCACGTCACCGTGGCGCCCACCGTCACGGTGAGCGTGGCCGGGGTAAAGCCGAAGTCGACGATCTTCGCCGCGACGGCGGATGGGGCCGGCGTGGCCGGCGGCCGCGTGGCCGGGGGGTGGGTGGCCGCAGGGCGTGTCGCCGGAGGGCGTGTCGCGGGCGCCGGCGTGGGCCGCGGCGTCGGGCGAGCGGTCGGCGAGGGCGCTGGCGACGAAGCGTACGATGCCCCGGTCCTTGCCGCCGCAGTCGGGCTCCCGGCGGCCAGGGCCCGCGATGCGGATGCTCCGGGCGAACCTGTGGCCGGCGTCGTCGGGCCCGTGGGGGCCGGGGCCGCGCAGGCTGCCACCAGGAGCGCCAGGGCGGGGAGCAGGCCGTGGAGCCGTTTCGAGGCCATGATCCTTCTCCTGCTGAGTCGAGCGTCGGTGTCACGCGGAGGACGTGCAGCCGGGTCGGACGGACCGGCCGGGCAGGTCGCGACGCCGCGGTCGGCAGCGCCTGACGGGGTCTACGCCGTTGACTGTCCGGCGGTTTCGCGCCGAGGTGGCGGCGGTTTCGCGCCGAGGTGCCGGGGGCTTCGCTCCCTGGTGCCGGGGATGGCGCCACCCGTGATCATCCCGAGCCCGACCGGGATCGGATCAGCCGATCCGTTCTCCCGCCCGGACCTATACGTCTTCTCATCGGCCGTCGTGTCGGCGAAGGGCGGGAAGATCCGCCCGCGCACTCCTGGAGCCAGAAGACGGCCAGGCGCCCCGTGCCGCCCGGGAACGGGACCTCCGCCCGGCCCGTCCGATCGCACGGAGGCGCAAGTCCGGCGCCCGAGGGGATGGTGAGGCCGCGGGCCCATGTGCGCCGCTGCCGCCGCGAGCGGCTGCACCTCGAGGCGGAGCGCCGGATCGTACGGGACGTGCCAGGCCCGGAATGCCCCGCGTCGCCGGCCGGTCAGTTCCAGCGGCTCGCTCGCGGGCGTCATCCCCGAAGTGTCGCGCGGACGCGACTTGCGACACACTGTCCCCAGTATCGCAACGCAGGGGGGCAGTCATGCATCGCCGAGTGAACCACATGCTCGACGCCCAGGAGCGCTGGGCGAAGCCGGTAGGCGAGTGGAACCAGCGCTGGATCACGGCAGC
>JAJYDP010000804.1 GCA_021777365.1 Chloroflexota bacterium
GCGCCAGGCGGCGCAGAACATGAACCTGGCGATCTTCGCGGTCGTCCTGGTGCCGGTGCTCGTGCTCCAGGTGCTGCCGCTGGACGTCCGCCGCCAGGTGGTCACGGCGCTGAATGGGCTCGATTGGGTGACGATCGGGATCGGGGCGGCGGTGCTTCTCGTGCTCGCCGATCTGCTCCTGCTGGCCGCCGCAATGGCCCGGTTCCAGCGGGCGAGACTGATCCTGGACTGATCGATTCGCCCTGCAGCGGGACCGCGCAGGCAGGGGAGCGGGGGGGTCCTGCCCGCGGGCCGGCAGGGCCCGGCGGCGCCGGGACTATACAGAACGTATGTTCTATACTGGGACGTCCGGAAGGACGGTCCCATGTCGCGGTACGCCGAGCTCCACTGCCACAGCGAGTTCTCGTTCCTCGACGGCGCGTCGTCCGCCGACGACCTCGTCGATCGCGCGACACAGCTCGGGCTGGAGGCGCTCGCGGTCACCGACCACCAGGGCCTGTACGGCGCGGTCCGGTTCGTCACCGCGGCCGAGGCGGCTGGCATCCACCCCGTGGTCGGCGTGGAGATCGAGCTGCTCGATGCCGCGGTCCCGGACCCGACGGGGATCGTGGTGCCCGCGCGGCGCCGGGGTCGCACGCGGGACCTGGTGCGGCCGGCAGACCTGGTGCGGCCGGCAGACCCGGTGCGGCCGGCGTGGGAGCCGTGGGAACGAGACCCGGCGGGGGAACACCCGGCGTGGGCGGTCGGGCGGATCGAGTCGGGCGCGAGCCGGTCGCCGGTCAGGTCGGGCGCAGGTCCGTCGGGCGGGCTGGTCGAATCGGGCCGTCCCGTGCGGCCGCGCGCGGATCGGGCCCGTCTTCCCGGCCACCGCGACGCCGTCCGCGAGGACCTGCGCGGCGTGGGAGACGGCCAGCGGGGACCCCACCTCGTGCTGCTCGCCCGCGACCAGACGGGCTACCGCAGCCTCTCGCGGCTGGTCAGCGCGGCGAACCTGGCCGGCACCAAGGGCGTGCCGCGGTTCACGCACGCGCTGCTCGAGCGCCACGCCGAGGGGGTGATCGCGCTCTCCGGGTGCCGCCACGGCGAGATCGCGCGGCGGCTCCTCGCCGGTGACCGGGAGGGTGCGGCGCGGGCGGCGGCGTGGTACGCACGGCTGTTCGAGGCGAGGCCGGGCCCCTTGAGCGGCCGCCCCGGGTCGAGCGGCCGCCCCGGCGCGCGTCGTGGCAGCCACGGCGCCCTCGGCGGGTTCATCCTCGAGCTCCAGCACCACCTCCTCCCCGACGACGACTGGCTCGTGGCGGAGACCGTCCGGCTGGCCGCGGAGCTCGGCCTTCCGGTCGCGGTCACGAACGACGTCCACTACGCGCTCCCCGAGGATCGCGAGCTGCAGGACGTGATGGTCGCGATCCGCCACGGCCTGACGCTCGACGAGAGCGCGCACCTGCGCCGTCCGAATGGCGAGTACTGCCTGAAGTCGGCAGAGGACCTGCGTACGCTGCCGCCGGGCGATGCCGGCGCCGACCCGGCGGTCCGCCGTGCCTGGGCCGAGGGGATCTCCACAACGGCGGAGCTCGCCGGCGCTTGCCGGGTCGACCTGGGGTTCGAGCGCTACCGGTTCCCCGGGTTCGAGGCGCCGAAGGGCGAGACCCCGTTCAGCCATCTCGACGCGCTCTGCCGCGAGGGCGCGCGGCGGAGGTACTACCCGCTCACGCCGGCCGTCCTCGCCCAGCTCGCCCACGAGCTCGACGTGATCGAGCGGACCGGCCTGGCCGAGTTCTTCCTGATCTGCTGGGACCTGATGCAGTTCGCCCGCTACCACGGGATCCCGGCGCAGGGGAGGGGGAGCGCGGGCGATTCGATCGTCGCGTACGTGCTGGGGATCACCCGCGTCGACCCGATCCGGCACGACCTGCTCTTCGAACGGTTCATCAACGAGGGGCGGACGAGCTACCCGGACGTCGACATCGACTTTGCGTCATCGCGGCGCGAGGAGGTGATCCAGTACGTCTACGAGCGGTACGGGCCGGAGCATACCGGGATGGTCTGCAACGTCATCACGTACCGGGCGCGGTCGGCGGTGCGCGAGGTGGGGTACGCGCTGGGGTTCCCGCGGCCGCTGGTCGACCGGGTGGCGAAGGCGCTCGAGACGTACGACTCGGTGATGGTCCGGCGCGACCTGGAGGCGGAGGGGGGCTTCGCGGAGTTCTTCGCACCGTCGCCGCCCGCGGCCGATCCGCTGCGCTCGGGCGTCGCCACCCACCGGTCGCCCCTGTCACCGGCTGCGTTTCGGGGTCCGGCGCTGTTCGGAGCAGAGACGCCCGGCCGGGGCGACCCGGCTTCCCCGTCCACCTCTCCTCCTGGCCGCGCGCCCGGACGTGCTGCTTTCCCCGTGCACGACCCGCAGCGTCAGGACGGGCGGATGTCTTCGTCCTGTTACCCGTCCTTGTTCTCTCCTGCCCTGAAGAACGGGCCGGTCTCACCTGCGATCGCGCAGGCGCTCGCGGCCGCCACTGGGTTCGTGGACGAGATGGGCCAGCTGAACCACGCACGGGGAGGTCGCTGGCGGGCCGGGGGGCGCGGAGCGACCGGCGCCGTCCCCGGCCCGGACGAGCACGGGAACGGCCGGCAGGCGCGCCGCGAGGACGTGGGACGGACGGAGGGTGAGCGGCAGATGGCTCCGACCCCTCGCGTCCCGGGCCCGATGCCGCCTCGTCGCGGCACGTCGGATGACGAAGGCGGTCCGGGCGACACCCCGATCAGCGTGGCGTGGCTGAGGGCGGAGCGGCAGATGGCACCGGCGCGGACGCTCGAGGCGATCGGGTCGGGGGCGCCCGCCCCCGCCGCCAGCGCCGGCCTCGCCCCCGCCGCCGGCACATCCCCCGCCGCCGGGGCGCC
>JAJYDP010000042.1 GCA_021777365.1 Chloroflexota bacterium
CATCAGCGAGTCGACCGTCCCGGCGTCGGTCCAGCGCCCCTCGTATCGACGCCAGAAGAGGCCGCCCGCGTGCAGGTAGTGGTTCAGCACGTCGGTGATCTCGAACTCGCCCCGCGCGGAGGGGTGGAGCTGCTCGATCACGTCGAAGACGTCGGGCCGCAGGAAGTAGACCCCGATCGGGATGAAGTGCGACCTGGGCTCCGCGGGCTTCTCCTCGAATCCCACCAGCACGTCGTCGTCGCGGGTGCCGTCGGCCGCCGAGCCGTCGGGTCGACGGAACTCGGCCACACCGAAGCGGCGCGGGTCGGGCACCTCGTAGAGGAGCGTGCCGGCGCCGTACGGGCTCGCCTCGAACGCGGCCGCCGCCTCTGCCAGCGGCTCGCCCAGCAGCACGTTGTCGCCGAGGACCGTGCAGAAGGCGTCGTCGCCGACGAACCGGCGGGCCAGGCCGATGGCGTGCGCGATGCCGAGCGCGCCGCGCTGGAAGCGATACGTCAGGTCGAGGCCGAACGCGCTCCCGTCGGCGAGGAGCTCGACGATGTCGCCGACGCTCTTGCCGCCCACGATGACGAGCACGTCGCGGATCCCCATCCCGGCCAGGGTCTGGATGGGGTAGTCGATCATGGGCCGGTCGAAGACGGGCAGCAGGTGCTTGTTGGTGACGAGCGTCAACGGAAACAGGCGCGTCGCCGTCCCGCCTGCCAGCACGAGGCCCTTCATCGCACCGAAGGGTAGCAGGGGCTGCACCGGACGGGCAGACCCTCCCTGTCCGGCAAGAGGTGTTGTCGGGGGTCGGCCGCGTCACGGTAACACCTTGACCTATTACCGCCCGCGGTAATAATGGCACCTATTACCGGAGGACCGCGTGCGATACCGACTGCGCGCCCGCGCACTCGCCAGGCCGCTCGCCGAGCTGGAACAGCGGCGATGGTTGTTCGAGAACCTGCCGATCGACCCGACCCACGCCGAGTGGATGCGTCGGCGTGCCTGGGTGCGGACCATCCACGGCACGGCCCGAATCGAGGGCAACACGGCGTCGGACGTCGAGGTGGAGGCGCTGCTTGCGGGCGAGGGCTCGACAAAGGTCAGCGACAGGGAAGCCCGCGAGATCATCGGCACGCGCGACGCGCTGACGCTCGCGGACGAGCTCGCTGCGAGGCGCGTGATCCCCGACGAAGCCGTCATCCGGGAACTGCACCGGCGCGTCCTCTGGCACCAGAGTCCGTTGCTCACGCCGGGCGAGTATCGCCGTGGCGAGAACCGTGTCGTCGATGCAACGGGCAATCCCATCTTCAGCACACCTCCGTCGGGTGATGTCCCCGGGCTCATGCGGGAGTTCGCCGCATGGCTGGCGACCGCCACCAGGCGTCACCCGGCCCCCGTCGTCGCGGCCCTCGCCCACCTCGAGTTCGTCGCCATCCACCCGTTCAACGACGGCAATGGGCGAACCGCCCGTGCGATCGCCAGGTTGATCCTCGTGCGCCACGGATACGCGCTGAACGGGCTTGTCTCGCTCGACGCGCAGCTCGATCTCGATCGTGCCGCCTACTTCGCCGCCATCCGTGACGCGATCGGGCAGGACTACGTGCCCGGGTACGACGCGACCCCGTTCGCCCGCTACTTCGTCGTGTCGATCACTCGCTCGGCCGATTTCGTCCTGGCACGGTTGCGGGGCCTCGGCGAGGTCATGGTCGAGATCCGTCGCGCGATTGCCGATGGATCGCTGCCTCCAGCCATGATCGATGGGCTCGCGTACGCGTGGGTGAACCGGCACCTGCGGGCCGGCGACTACATCCGTCTCACCGGGCGATCGGCGCAGAGCACCACCCGTGACCTCGATGTCGCCGTGAAGGGCGGCTGGTTGCGCGCCACCGGCGAACGCCGCGGTCGCTACTACGTGCTCGGCCCCGCGCTGCTCAGGACACCGGCGCAGGGAGAGATCGTCTCACCGGCCTCGTGAACCCGGCAGCGAGGCCACCGGGAACGACACCCTCCTGCCGCTCAGGGGCTCGTGCCCATTGACAGGGACCGTCTCTTGGCCCGTAATGCCCGACAACAGCGCACGGTGCGGGCGATCGGGGGCAGCTGCCGATCCCCCAACGCGCACCCCCACGGGGAAGGGCAACGACGTGAGCGTCCTGGCATCACTCCTGGATTCGGCGAGACGGTCCTCGAACCACGGCTCCGCGCATGATCCACGGCGCAGGCCTCGTATCGGTTCGCCGATCCGCGCGGGGGGCCGTCTGGCATCGGCGGTGCTCGTCGTTGCGTTCGCGGCGGCCCTGGCACCCGGCGTTGTCGCGAGCCCGAGCCCCACCGTGCTCACCG
This sequence comes from Chloroflexota bacterium, assembly GCA_021777365.1. The sequence continues at coordinate 2,329 of JAJYDP010000042.1, forward strand.
CGGCGGTGAATCATCCGGCATCCCCGGTCTGCGGCCCGGCGGCGCCCGGCTTCGCCCGGTGCCACGTCCTGCTTCGCACCGACATCCCCGCCCGCGCCCGCTGGCAGGTCACGGCGGCCGCGGCGCCCAGCGGCTACGGCCCCCCGGACCTGCAGTCCGCGTACGCCCTGCCGAGCGCGACCGCCGGCGCGGGCCTGACCGTGGGCATCGTGGACGCGTACGACCAGCCGAACGCCGAGTCCGATCTCGCGACGTATCGCGCGCAGTACGGCCTGCCGCCCTGCACCACCGCCAACGGCTGCTTCCGCAAGGTGAACCAGAACGGCGGCACGAGCTACCCCAGGGCGAACTCCGGCTGGGGCCTCGAGATCTCCCTCGACATCGAGATGGTCTCCGCCATCTGCCCGAACTGCCACATCCTGCTCGTGGAGGCGAGCTCGAGCTCCATCGGCAACCTCGGCACCGCGGTGAACGAGGCCGTGAGTCTCGGCGCGGTGGCGGTCTCCAACAGCTACGGCGCCTCCGAGTTCTCCAGCGAGACCTCGTATGACGCCGCCTATTACAACCATCCCGGCGTGGCCATCACCGCCAGCAGTGGCGACAACGGCTACGGCGTCGAATACCCGGCGGCGTCCGGGGACGTGATCGCCGTGGGCGGGACCACCCTGAATGCGGCGAACAACACGCGGGGATGGACCGAGACGGCGTGGTCAGGTGCCGGGAGCGGATGCTCGGCCTACGAGACGAAGCCCACCTGGCAGACCGACACGGGCTGCTCGCGGCGAACCGTGGCTGACGTCTCCGCCGTCGCCGACCCCAACACCGGGGTGGCGGTCTACGACGACTACGGGTACGGCGGCTGGCTCGTGGTGGGCGGCACCAGCGTGGCGTCGCCGATCATCGCGTCGACCTTCGCCCTGGCCGGCGCGCCCGGTGCCAACGCGTATCCCGCGAGTTACCTGTACGCGGATCCGTCCAGCCTGAACGACGTCACGAGCGGCAGCAACGGCAGCTGTGGCGGCTCGTACCTCTGCACCGCCGGATCCGGGTACGACGGCCCGACGGGCCTCGGGACGCCTGACGGTACAGCCGCCTTCGCGGCCGGTGGCGGCCCGACCCCCACGCCCACCCCCACGCCGACGTCGACTCCGACGCCGACGCCTACCCCCACGCCGACGTCCACTCCCACGCCCACTGCGACCCCGACTCCGACGCCGGCGCCGCTGACGATCACCACGACCAGCCTGCCGACGGCACACGTGGGCCGCTTCTACAGTCAGCCGCTCGTGGCGACGGGCGGGTCCGGCCCCTACGCCTGGTCGATCACCAGCGGGGCGCTCCCTTCCGGGCTGACGCTCGACTCGTCGACGGGCACCATCTCCGGGACGCCGACGTCGCAGGGGGACTACAGCTTCACCGTCATGGTGACGGACAGCTCGACGCCCACACGCCAGACGGCGACGCAGGCCCTCAGCATCAAGGTCCTGAGGAAGTAGGGGAGGCGCGGGTCCGCATGGGGTGAAGATCGCCGGTTCGCGCGGTCTGACGGGCGGCGGGTCCCGCGGCCGCGTTGCCCGGCCGGCTTTGCACGCGACGCTGTCGGCGGTCGCGTCCCGCGGCCGGCCGGCCACGGTCCCGGTGCGACGGCTCGTCGCCATCGCCCTGGGGCTGGCCGTCGTGACCGGGTGCGTGGGCGGCACGGGGTCGACATCGCCGTCACCGGGCGCGGCGGGTTCGCCTTCCTCGGTCGGTGCGGGCGCAGCCGCCGGCTCGCCCGGATCGCCGATCCCATCGGGGGCCGGCTCCGGTCCGACCCAGGCACTCCCGAGCCCCGGTGCCTCGCCGGCCGCTGGTTCCGGCGCCGTGCCGGGGACGTCGCCGGCCGTACCGCTTCCTCCCGCGACCCGGGCACCCTCGCCCACTCGATCACCGACGCCGTCGCCGGTCCGGACGCCGGCGCCTGTGCCCACCCAGTCGCTCGTCGTCACGCTCGCAGACAACGGCTCGACCCTGCACCTCGCGGTGGGGCAGCGCTTCCTGCTCGACCTGGGCGACAGCGCGGTGTGGACCGTGACCGTCGCCGACCCACACGTGGTGGCCCAGGTGGCCGGGATCGCCGTGCCCCCGGGGGCCCAGGGGGTCTTCGCCGCGCTCGCGCACGGCTCCACCACCCTGAGTGCCATCGGGAGTCCGCCCTGCGCCTCCGGGATCTGCCCGCTCTTCAGAATCGCGTTCCGGGTGACGATCGAGGTCGGCTAGCAGGCCATCGACCGCAGGGTGCGCGCCGGGTGCGGTGCGACGGGGGCGGCCGGCGTGACCGTGGCGACCGGGGCGCCGTTCACGCAGAACGCGGCCAGGCCGGCGAGCAGTCGCGCCACCCATCTCCGCATGCTCATCTGACGTCCGCGGGGGTCGAATGGTTCAACGGCCCCGCGCGACCGGACGCCCGTCGGCGAGCGGGGCAGAGGGCTTCGCCCGCTGGATCCGCTCAGGTACGCTTGCTGACGCCGTGTCGTCGCCCGACGCCATCGCCGCGCGCGCCGCCCCTCCGGTCAGCGATCCGGAGTCCGGCTTCACCCCGCCGTCGGCCGACGGTCTGACCACCGCCGAGGCCGCGGAACGTCTGCGGATAGAGGGGCCCAACACGATCGGCGCCGGCGGCCGGCGCACCAACCTCTCGATTCTGGTCGCGCAGATATCCAGCCCGCTCGTCCTCATCCTGGTCGGGGCGAGCCTGGTGAGCCTGGTCGTGGGCGATGCGGTCAACGCCTCGATCATCCTCGCGATCGTGGTGATGAGCGCGGCCCTGGGTTTCGTCCAGGAGGCCCGCTCCGAGGCCGCTGTCGCGGCGCTGCAGGCGCGCCTGACGTTGCGTGCCGACGTGGTGCGGGACGGGACGGTCCGGGAGATCCCGATCCACGACGTGGTGCGCGGTGATCTCGTGGTGTTCGCCGCGGGCGACATCGTGCCCGCCGACGGGCGGGTGCTTGAGGCCAACCACCTGTACCTCGACGAGAGCTCGCTCACCGGGGAGTCCGCCCCGGCCCTCAAGGCGCCCCGCGAGGGGAACCTCGACCCGGCGGCGGAGGTGGACCGCGACGGGCTCGTCTTCTTCGGCACCAGCGTGGTCAGTGGGACCGGCCGGGCCCGCATCACGGCCACCGGGGCGCGCACCAGCTACGGGTCGATCGCCGGCCGTCTCGCGCAGCGCGCGCCCGAGAACGACTTCCAGCGGGGCGTGCGCGCCTTCGGGGTGCTCGTCTTCCGCGTCACCGCGATCCTTGTCATCGCGGTGCTGGTCATCAACGTGGGCCTGCACCGACCGGTGCTCGACTCGCTCCTCTTCGCCATCGCCCTCGCCGTGGGCCTGACTCCCGAGCTGCTGCCCGCCATCGTGACCCTCAACCTCACGCAGGGCGCCCGTGTTCTGACCGGGCACGGCGTCCTGGTCAAGCGGCTCCCTGCCATCCAGAACCTGGGGAGCATCACCGTGCTCGCCACCGACAAGACCGGGACCCTCACCCGCGGCCAGCTGGCGCTCGTGCGGGCGGTCGGGATCGACCGCGACGATGCGCTGGAGGCCGAGCAGGCGCTCGAACTGGCGTACCTCAACAGCCATTTCCAGTCCGGCTTCCGCAACCCGCTCGATGCCGCCATCCTGGCCGGCACCCCGGAACCTGCCGACCTCGGGACGTATCGCAAGCTGGCCGAGCTGCCCTACGACTTCACCCGTCGCCTCCTCAGCGTGGTGGTCCAGCGGGAGGGCGAGGCGCCGCTGCTCGTCACCAAGGGTGCTCCCGAGGCGGTCATCGCGCGCTCGGGCTGGGTCCGCGAGGATCACACCGCGCGGTCGATCGACGTCGCGGAGCACGCGCGGATGGCGGCGCTTGTCGACGGTGCCTCGGCCGACGGGTTCCGCCTCGTGGCCGTCGGATCGCGCGTGCTCGGCCAGGACGAGCTGCGGGCCGCGCCGGCCGGTGCGGCGGCGGCCGGTCTCCAGGACGCCGACAAGCTCGAGCGCGACCTGGTCTTCGAGGGCGTCATCCTCTTCAGCGATCCGCCCAAGAGCGGCGTGGACGCGACGATCGCCGAGCTCGCGCGCCAGGGCGTCGCTCTCAAGGTGGTCACCGGCGACAACGAGCTGGTGGCCCGGCACGTCGCGACCGAGGTCGGGTTGCCGGTGGAGGGGATCCTGACCGGCGAGGAGATGCGCGGCCTCAGCCATCCCGCGCTCGTGGCGCGGGCCCGGCGCACGACGATCTTCGCGCGCGTGGACCCGGACCAGAAGCTCCACGTGATCCGCGCCCTCCGGGACGGGGGCGCGGTGGTGGGCTATCTCGGGGATGGCATCAACGATGCCCCGGCCCTGCACACGACCGACGTCGGGATCAGCGTCGACAATGCCACCGACGTGGCGCGGGCGGCCGCCGACATCATCCTGCTGGAACCGAGCCTGGCGGCGATCAGCCAGGGGGTGACCGAGGGGCGACGGACGTTCGCCAACACCCTCAAGTACATCCGCATGGGGACCAGCTCCAACTTCGGCAACATGCTGAGCATGACCGGCGCGGCACTGCTGCTGCCGTTCCTGCCCATGACGCCGGGCCAGATCCTGCTCAACAACCTCATCTACGACGCGTCCCAGACCGCGATCCCGACCGACGCCATCGACGACGACGTGCGCGCGGTGCCGGCGCGGTGGGACGTCACCGCGATCCAGCGGTTCATGCTCATCTTCGGGCCGATCTCGTCGCTGTTCGACTACATCACGTTCGGCCTGCTGCTCCTGGCGCTCGGCGTCAACGAACGCGCCTTCCATACCGGCTGGTTCATCGAGTCGCTCTTCACCCAGGTGCTCGTGGTGCTGGTCATCCGCACCAGGCGCTCTCCGTTCTGGCGGAGCCGGCCGAGCCCGCAACTCCTGGCCGCCGTGGTGACGGCGCTCGCCGCGGCGGTGGTCATCCCCCTGAGCCCGCTCGGGACCGTGCTCGGGTTCAGTCCGCTCCCCTGGGTCTTCTGGCCCCTGCTCGTGGTCGTCGTGGCCGCATACCTCGCCCTCGTGGAGGTGGCCAAGCGCCGCTTCGAGCCGCACGGCTGACCGTTTCTGGGCCGGGCACCCGGCATGCATCGTCAGCCGGTCGAATGTCCCAGCGCCGAGCGCGCGGCGTGGTAGCCGCACATGCCGTGGACCCCGCCGCCGGGCGGCGTCGACGACGAGCAGACGAAGACGTCGGGGTCGGGGGTGGCGTACGGGTCGCGGCGCACCGCCGGGCGCGTGAAGAGCTGGGCGAGATCCTGCAGACCCCCGTTGATGTCGCCGCCGACGTAGTTGGCGTCGTGGCGCTCGAGGTCGGCGGGGCCGCTGGCGCGCACGGCGAGGATGCGGTCCCGCACGCCGGGAGCGAAGCGCTCCAGCTGGCGCAGGATCGGCTCGGTCATGTCGACCGTCGCCCCGTTCGGCACGTGACAGTACGCCCAGGCCACCTGGCGCCCGTCCGGGGCACGGGTCGGATCCGCGGCGCCGGGCTGGGTCAGGATCACGAAGGGCCGCGCGGGAACGCGGCCCCGCCGCACCTGGGCCTCGGCGGCCGCGATCTCCTCGAGGGTTCCGCCGAGATGCACGGTCCCCGCGGCCCCCACCCCCGCGGCCCGCCAGGGGATCGGCCCGTCGAGGGCGAGGTCGAGCTTCGCGACGCCGGGCCCGTGCCGGAAGCGACGCAGCTGTGCGGCGTACAGCCGGCCGCTCCAGCCGCGACCCACCCGCGTGCCCGCCACCCGCAGCACGTCGCGGGGGACCAGGTCGAGCAGCACGGGGACCCCGGGGCGCAGGCCGGGGAGCGCGCGCAGGTCGTCGACCCGCCAGCCGGTGCGCACCCTGCCGCCGAGCTCGACCAGCTCCGCCGCCAGTGCGTCCGCCAGCGACTGCGAGCCGCCGCGCACGAAGGGCCAGCCAACCGCGTGGGCGCTCGTGAGCAGGGTGAGCGCGAACGCCCCGCTGGCCGGCTCGCGGAGACGGAGCATCGAGTGGGCCGCGCATCCCGCGAGCAGGGCGCGCGCGCCGGGGGTCCGGAAGGGGCGCGCGAGCCAGGTCACCGATTGCACCGCCCGGAGGCCGAAGCGCGCGAGGGCGAGCGCGCGACGGGGATCGCGGGGGATCCGCAGCGGACCCAGGATCTCCTCGATGAAGTCGGGCCAATCGCGCAGCAGGGGGTCGAGCAGGGCGCGGTAGGCGGCGGCGTCGACACCGAGCGCGTCGGCCGTGGCGTCGAGGTCGCGGTGCACCAGGGCGGCCGATCCGTCGTCGAGCGGGTGGGCCAGCTCGATCGTGGGCTCGGCGAAGGCGACGCCGTGGCGGTCGAGGGGGAGCGCCCGGAAGAAGGGCGAGGCCTTCGCCAGCGGATGCACGCTGCTGCAGACGTCGTGGCGGAAGCCGGGCAGGGTCAGCTCGGCGGTGCGGCAGCCCCCGCCGATCGTGTCGGCGGCCTCGTACACCTCGACCGCGTGCCCGGCCCGGGCGAGCACGATGGCCGCCGCCAGGCCGTTGGGGCCCGCGCCGACCACCACGGCGCGTCCCTCGCGGGTCCGGGTGGCCGAGCCGTCGGCTACGGTGGCGGATCGCACGCGCCCATCATGGCACGGCGCACCCGCGCGCCAACGCGACGGTCGAGCGCAGGTGCGTGACCGGGCTGCGCCGGCGCGGGGCCGGGGCCGGCCGTCGAGTGTTGCCGTGTTGACGCCGGGCCGGCTGCCCGCCATGCTCCCGCGCACCAGCGTGGCTCCCAGCGTCCCCCGACCGCGACCCGCTGACCTCACGGTGGAGACAAGCGCATGGACAAGAGCATGGTCGACCAGGTGCTCGCCGTTGCGGCGAGCGTTCTCGCCGGCGGCGCGATCTCGGCCAACGGCCACGGGAACGTGAGCCTCCGCGTCCCCGGCGCCGAGGAGATGTACTTCACCTCCGCCTCGTCGCTGAAGGGCCTGACGCCGGACGGCATCGCCCGCGTGGCGCTCGACGGGACGCTGCTCGAGGGGAACCTGCCGCCCATCCAGGGCGCGGTGGTCGACATGCACACGGCCATGTACCAGGATGACCCGCAGGTGGGCTGCGTCCTCCACACGCATTCGCCCTATGCGACTGCCCATGCCGTGGCGCACCAGCCGATCGACTGCTGGATCGAGGCGCTCGCCATGTTCGGCCTCCCCGACGGCGTGCCCCTCGCCGCCTACGGACCGCGCGGCTCGGCGCAGGCCGTGGCGAACATCCGCCGCGCGGTGCGGCCCGGGGTGCCCGCGGTGCTGCTGGCCAACCACGGCGTGCTGATCTTCCACCGCACGCCCGAGCTGGCCATCTTCGTCGGCGGGGTGGTCGAGGAGGCAGCGCAGGCGTCCCTCAACGCCCGGGCCCTCGGCGGACCGGTGGTGATCCCGGCCGAACTGCGCGCAGCCGCCCTGCAGCGGGCGATGACCTTCGAGGCCGCGGGGGTCTGGACCGCCTGAAGGTCCGGACGGCCTGAGCGCGCGCCGGCCCCGGCTGGCGTTGGAGCGGCGGCGCGGGCACGCTCTTCGCCGCTGGCCGGTGCCCCCCGGCTACCCGTCCCCCTCGGCGCCGTGCGCGGCATTCACCTGGGCGCTCCCGGTGGGCGGCTCGGTCCCGGAGTCCGGTGCGGCCGCCGTCGCGCCGGGTGCCGCCGCATCCGCCGCCCCGGCGACGAACCCGGGCTGCGCATAGGCGGGGTCGGGATAGCGGTAGAACCCCTCGCCGCTCTTGACCCCCAGGTGCCCCTGGTCGACATACGCCTTGTAGAAGTCGGCGTTGATGCGGCGCTGCGGAGCGCCCGTCTGGCGCGCCCAGAAGTCGGCGATGTCAAAGGCCGTGTCCAGGCCCACCCCGTCGAGCATCCCGAACGGCCCGATCGGCATGTGCATGATCCCCATCCAGGCGCGGTCCACGTCCTCGACGGAGGCGACCCCGTTGGCGGCCAGGGTCACGGCGGCCTCGTTCAGCGCCATGTACATCGCGTTGAAGACGTAGCCGTAGTTCTCCCTCTGCAGCCGGATGGGGATCTGCCCGATCCGCCGGGCGAAGGCGAGCACGAGCTCGGTCGTCTCCGGGGCGGTGCCCGGGTGGGGCATGACATCGGCCACGGTGTTGGACCAGACCGGCGGGTGGAAGTGCAGCGCGGCGAAGCGGTCCGGCCGTCCGGTGGCGGCGGCGAACATCGACGGCAGCAGCGACGACGTGTTCGTGGTGAAGACCGTGCGGCACGGGCAGAGCGTGTCGAACTGGCCGAGCACGCGTCCCTTGAGCGCAGGGTCCTCCGGCACCGATTCGCTCAGGAGGTCGACGTCGACGGCCGCCGCGACGGGGTCGGTGGTGGTGGTGATCGCCGCCAGCGCCCGTGCGCGTCCGGCGTCGTCGAGGAGCCCGGAGCGGACCTGCTCGTCCGCGAACGCCCGGATGCGGGCCATCCCGGCCTGTAGCGCGGCCGGGTCGATGTCGTGCAGGACGACCCGGTAGCCGTGGGTGGCGCACTGGAGGGCGATCTGCTGGCCCATGGTCCCGCTGCCCACCACGAGCACGCGGCGCACGTCGTCGATCTGCATCGCGCCCACCTCTCGATCCACGGACGGGACGCGCGGCCATGATAGGCGCGCCGTGGCGCGCGACCGGGCTCGCCCTCAGCCGCCGCTCGATCTCCCTGCCGTCAGACCGTCGCGTCCGGCATGGTCTGCAGCGCGCGCACCGGTGAGAGCAGGACGAAGAGGAAGGGCAGGCACGAGCCCAGCGCCCCGATCCAGATCGCGTTGGGGACGCCGACCACGCTCGCCACGACCCCGCCCAGGATCGAGCCGATGGGGATGGTGCCCCACACCAGGAAACGCATGGTGGCGTTCATGCGGCCCTGGATCTCGACCGGGCAGATCGCCTGGCGGAAGCTCACCTGGTTGATGTTGTAGACGACGCCGGACAGGCCGCCCAGCGCGAAGGCGACCATCAGCCAGGGGATGGGGGCGCCCTGCGGCGCCATCGCCAGCAGGATCCAGGCCGGTCCGTCGAGCGCGATGGAGCCCACGATCGCCGCGCCCAGGCCGACCCGCCGGGCCACCTGGTTGGCGACCAGCGCACCGAGCAGGGTCCCGATGGCGCCGAACCCGAAGATGACGCCCGCGGTGGCCGCGCTGAGGCCGAGCTCACGATAGAGGAAGACCGGCAGGACGCCCCAGATCATGTTGCTGAACAGGTTCGACGACGAGGTGGCGCCGGCGATCGCCCGCAGGTGGGGGTTGCCGAGCACGAAGCGCAGGCCCTCGCCGATCTGGCGGCGCAGCGGCTCGCGCGCCAGCCCCGCGGCCCGGCGCTCGGCTTCGGGGTGGGGCTCCTCCTTCTCGATGCGCGACACGAACAGTGCCGAGGCAAGGTAGCTCAGCGCGTCGGCGATCACCGCGAAGGGCGCGCCGACCAGGCTGATCAGCCCGCCACCGAACCCCGGGCCCACGACGGCCGCCGCAGCCTCGCTCGCCTGCAGCTTCCCGTTGCCCTCCACCAGTGCCTCGCGCTCGACGAGCACGGGCAGGTAGGACTGGTAGGCGACATCGAAGAAGACCGTGGCGACGCCCGCGACGAAGCTGACGAGGTAGAGCTGCCAGATCGTCAGCAGCCCGAGGGTCCAGGTGAGGGGGATCGTCCCCAGCGCGACCAGGCGCACGAGGTCGCCCGCGATGAGCACCGGGCGCCGGCGCATGCGGTCCAGCCACGCCCCGGCGGGCAGGGTGAAGAGCAGGAAGGGGAGGAACTGGAGCGTGGTGAGGAGGGCCACCTCGAAGGCGGTCGCCCGCAGCAGCACCGTCGCCATGAAGGGGATCGCGAGGACGCTGACCTGCGAGCCGAACTGGCTGATCGTCTCGCCGACCCAGAGGCGGCGGAAGTCGACATGGGCGAGGAGCCCCAGGCGGCCCCGCAGCAGCGTGACGGTCGCCGCCGAGTCGCTCACCCTGGCTGCACCGAAGGCACCATACGAGCGGACCTCCTCAAGGTGTGGGCGCCGCATCCCGGATGGGCCGCGGGAAGGCTGCGACGCGGTTGCGCGCAGCGATGGCCGGGACATGGTGCCACACCCATGACCGCGAGGTCCAAGCTGCCTGCGGGTCGATGCGCGCGTGCACCACTTCTCGTGCGGGACGTTGGCCTGGAACCTCGAGACTACCCGCACGAGTAGTGCGGACCGGTACCGTCTGCCGTAGCGTCGCGGGCGCCAGCGTCAAGGAGGCTCCCCGTGCGCCGCATCGCCCTCATCCTCGGTGTCTGTTTCGCCCTCGTCGCGGGCATCGTGCCGGTCCAGGCGTCGTCCGCCCCGCCCTGGGTCGCCACCCCGCCGCTCCGGATCAAGATCCTGGGCTACGGGCCGGACGGCCATCCCGTCTTCACCTCTCACGGCCCGACCGGGCTCCCGCCCAGCGCGATCCAGAAGGTGTACAACCTGTCCGGGCTTTCCGCGAACTCCGGCGCGGGAGCGGGGCAGATCATCGCGATCGTGGACGCCTACCACGACCCGAACGCGCTGAGCGATCTCAACACGTTCAACGCGCAGTACGGATACGCCAAGCTCTCCGCCTGCACCTCGCTCAGCCAGTCAGGGCCCTGCTTCGAGCAGGTGTACGCGCAGGGCAGCAAACCCAGCGTCAACAGCGGCTGGGTGCTCGAGGAATCGCTGGACATCGAGTGGGCGCACGCCGAGGCACCGGGGGCCAAGATCGTCCTCGTGGAGGCGGCCAGCAACTCGAACGCCAATCTCTTCGGCGCCGTTGCCTACGCCAACAGCATCGGGGCCACCGAGGTCTCCATGAGCTGGGGCGGCAACGAGTCCAGCGGCGAGACCTCCTACGACTCGTCCTTCACGCACGCGGGCACGCTCTACACGGTCTCCGCGGGTGACAGCGGCCACGGTGCCGAGTACCCGGCGGCGTCGCCCAACGTCATCGCCGTGGGCGGCACCACCCTCAACGGGTGCAGCGGCACGTCCTGCGCCGGGTTCACCTCGGAGACGACCTGGTCGAGCTCCGGCGGCGGGATCTCGGCGTACGAGTCCCTCCCGTCCTATCAGCGCGGGTACACGGGCCAGGTCTACGGCGCCTCGAACATCGCCGCGCTCGCCGGCAACATGCGCGGGATCCCCGACGTCTCGTTCGACGCCAACCCCAACACCGGCGTCTCGGTGTACGACAGCACCAAGTACTCGGGCCAATCTGGCTGGTTCACGCTCGGAGGCACGAGCGTGGGGGCGCCCAACTGGGCCGGCATCCTGGCGGCCGGGAAAGCCGCGGGCCAGACCGCGCTGCAGGGCGACGGTGCCATCTACTCCGGCGGCTACTCGACCAACCTGCGTGACATCACCAGCGGGACCAACGGCAGCTGCGGCACCGACTGCACGGCGGGTGCCGGGTACGACCTGGTGACCGGCCTGGGCAGTCCGGTCAACTACCCCTGACCTGAACCGGTCCGTCGCCCCTTGGGGCGGAACAGCCGGCGGAACAGGGCCACCGCGAACAGGCTCACCGCGACGTTGAGGAGCACCCTGGGCCACGCGTCGGGGGCGCCGGCACGTCCGCGCCGCATCCCCTCGACGTCGACGAAGACACCTCGGCAGGTCGGGCAGCGCCACGCGCCCGCCCGGCGCCCCATGGGCACCATCACCGCCCCGTCCCGGGGGCACGCCCACGCCTGCTCCGCCACCTCGGTCATCGCACTGCACCTCGGGTCGCGTCACGGTTGACGCGCGCATTGTCCCACCGCCCTCGCTCGTACGGCCTCCGATCCCCGGCGTAGCCAAGTCTTAACGAACTTCGACCGATACCGCGCTTGCGATGACACCCGCGGCCCGCCTAGGCTCCGGCACGTGGTCTCGCGTCCTGCGACGTGGGCACCTTCTCCACTCCCGGGAGGAGCACTGCCATGGCGTCGACACCAGCCAACCCCCACCTCTCCCGGCCGCACCGCTCCCTCGCGCAGCCCCTGCTCGTCCGACGCGCGCTCGCCATGTGGCCGCGCCTGGACCGCCGGGCCCTGGCCCGCTGCGCCGGCGACCCGGATGCA
>JAJYDP010000805.1 GCA_021777365.1 Chloroflexota bacterium
CCCCGAGCCCCGGCGCAGGCGCCAGGTCCCGGTGGCAGGCATCATCGCCGCGGCGGTCCTCTCGGCCGTCCTGTCCTCCGGCGGTACGTACGCCGTGGTCACCATGACGGCGCCGTCCCAGTCGGCCAGCGCGCCCGTCGCGCGCCTGGCGTCGACGACGACCGCCGCCACCACGGAGCCCACGGCGATCAGCACCAGCGACGCGATCGTCCGGGTCGCGGCGGAGGCCAGCAAGTCGGTCGTGACCATCACCTCGACGGGCGCGACCGGCTTCTCGCCGTTCTCGGTACCGGAGACCGGCGTGGGATCCGGCTTCGTGGTCTCGTCCAACGGGCTGATCCTGACCGCGAACCATGTCGTGGCGGGAAGCACGTCGCTGACCGTGACGCTCCCCGACAGTCGACAGGTTTCCGCGACCATCGTCTCCACCGATCCGACGCACGACCTTGCGCTGATCAAGGCGGACACCACCGGGCTGGTCCCGCTCCCGCTGGGGGACTCGTCCAACCTCACCGTCGGACAGCTCGCGATCGCCGTGGGCAGCCCGCTCGGCACCTTCAACGACACTGTCACCAACGGCATCGTCTCCGCGCTCGGACGGAGCATCGAGGCGACCGATCCGGCCTCCGGACAGGCCACGCGGCTCAGCGGGCTCATCCAGACCGACGCGGCCATCAACCCCGGGAACAGCGGCGGCCCGCTCCTGGACGCCTCCGGCAACGTGATCGGCGTGATCACCGCACAGGCGAGCGGCGCACAGGGCGTCGGGTTCGCCATCCCGATCAACCAGGCGAAGAGCCTCATGGCGGGCGTGCCTGCCGCGTGAGCGAACGCCGTTCCGGCCCGAGGCGCCTCGAGGAAGGCGCACGGCCCAGCACCCATCGCGAGACCCCGGTCGGGACGGCCGGGGTCTGCGCCTGTCATCTCACTGGAAGGGACACTCGATGAGACTCAAGGTACTGGCTGCCGTCCTCCTGATCGTGATCGGCGTGGGGGCGGTCGGCTTCGCGGTCTTCGGACCCAACCTCTCGTCCTCGTCGAGCCCGCAGTACCTCACCGCGACAGCGTCCCGGGGAACGGTGGCAGTACAGGCGGTCGCGACGGGCACCGTGCAGTCCACGGCCGCCTACGGCCTCAGCTTCGGCGTCGACCCGGAGATCATCTCCAGCGCCTCGACCGCAACGTCAAGCTCCACCAGCACCGCGACCACCAACTGGAACGTGCGTACGGTGCCCGTGACCGTGGGCCAGACGGTCAAGAAGGGGCAGGTGCTCGCCACCGCCGATCCGAGCAACGCCAAGCTCGCCGTGGCGATCGCCAAGGCGAACCTTGCCTCGGCCCAGGCGAAGCTGACCGTCGACGAAGGGCATCCGGCTTCGACCGTGCTCGCCGCCGCTCAGAACGCCATCAACTCGGCGCAGCTCTCCCTCACGATCGCCAACCACAACCAGCAGTACACCATCCAGCAGGACGAGCTGGCCGTCCAGCAGGCACAGGCGAAGCTGACGGCAGCGCAGACCACGCTGCAGCAGACCGAGGGTCCCAACGGGCAGACGCAGTACGAGGTCGCGCTTCAGAACGCGCAGGCGGCGCTCCAGCAGGCGCAGCAGAACCAGCAGAACACGATCACACAGGATCAGCTGGCGCTGCAGCAGGCGCAGCAGGCCGTGATCAATGCCCAGACGAACTACCTCAACGCGACTGGCATCAACGGGATTCAGGCGGCGCAGAACCAGGTCACCTCCGCCCAGCAAGCGGTCCAGGCGCAGCAGACAAAGAACGCCATCGCCGAGCAGTCGGCGGCAGACGCGGTGACCCAGGCGCAGAACGCCCTGGCCGCCGCTCAGGCCACGTACGACCTCAACGCCGGCCCCAACGGCAACGCCGTGCAGACGGCCCAGCAGAACGTGGTCACCGCTCAACAGGCCCTCACGTCGGCACAGCAGAAGCTCGCATCGGACAAGCAGGCCTATAGCGTCGCCCAGGCACAGCAGTCGCTGGCCTCAGCGCAGACCAACTACGCGTCCTCGACCGGCCCGCAGCCCGCCGCCACGATCTCGGCGGACCAGGCGGCGGTGTCCAATGCCCAGTCCAACCTGTCCAATGCCGAGCAGACCCTGGCAAACGCGACCCTCACCGCGCCGGCCGACGGACAGATCGTGGCCATCAACGTGGAGCCCAATACGCTCGCGCCGACCGGTTGGGCGATCACCATGCAGACCGCGTCCCTCGAGGCGACCGCGAGCTTCGCGGAGACCTCGGTGGTCGGGTTGAAGGCCGGGCAGCCGGCATCGGTCACGGTGACCGCCCCGAACGTCACGGTCCCCGGCACCGTGAGCGCGATCCAGCCGGTCGGTACCAGCTCCGGGTCGAACAGCGTGGTGACGTTCACCGTCACGGTGTCGCTGAGCGACCCGCCGGCCACCGTTCTCTCCGGCATGTCCGCGAGCATCGCCGTGACCACCGCGCAGGCACAGAACGTGGTCACCGTGCCCGCCATCGCGGTGGTCGGCTCGTCGGGCAACTACGAGGTACGGGTCCTCGACAGCGCCGGCCAGGAGCAGGCCGTCCCGGTCCAGGTCGGGCTGATGAGCACCTCCCTGGCGGAGATCCAGAGCGGAATCAATCCAGGTGAGACGGTCGTGATCGGCACCGTCAGCGCCCTCAACTCGTCGACCACGTCGGGCGGCGGGTTCGGCGGCATCGGCGGCATCGGCGGCGGCTTCCGGACCGTCGATCGTGGCGGCGCGGGCGGCGCGGCCGGCGCGGCCGGCAATGGCGGCACGCGCACCACGACCGGCGGAGCCGGCGCGGGCGGGGCAGGCCAGCCATGAGCGAGGCGATCATCACCCTCGAGCACGTCTCGCGGGTCTACGACACCGGCAAGGTGCT
>JAJYDP010000043.1 GCA_021777365.1 Chloroflexota bacterium
CGGCGCGCAGCAGCGCCGCCACGTCGAGGGCAAAGCCCGCCTCCACGGGTCCACGGGGCACGTCCTCCAGGCGCGCGCCGCGCTGCCGGGTGAGCACGCCGTACATCGCGTAGGTCGGCCCGGCGGTCACCGCCCGACCGCCGGGTGGAAGGCACGTCTTGGCGACGAGGTCCAGGACCTCGTCCGCCCCGGCCCCCACCACGATCCGGTCCCGCGGCACCCCGTGCCGAGCGGCGATGGCGTCGGCGAGGCGCGCGTAGGTGGCGTCCGGGTACTCGTTGAGACGCGCGACCTCGGCCGCCGCCCGGACCCAGGCGGGCAGCTCCGGTGGGACGCGCGGCGAGGTGTTGGTGTCGAAGCGGACGACCTGCGAGGGGTGGAGGCCGTACATCCGGGCGACCTCGTCGTCGCTCGCCTCCCACTGGTAGCCGATCGAGCCGTCCACGACCGCCTGGCCGTCCGCGTGCACGGCGCTCACGAGGAGGACCCGCCGAACCGGATCTCGACCGCCCGCCGGTGCGCGATCAGCCCCTCGGCCTCCGCCACCGCCGCGACCGCCGGGGCGATGGAGGCCAGTCCCTGCCGATCCACGACCTGGGCCTGCATCCAGTGCCCGAAGTCCTCTACCGCGAGCGGCCCGTAGGCCCGGGCAAGCCGGCCGGTGGGCAGCACGTGGTTCGACCCGGTCGCGTAGTCGCCCGCGGACTCGGGGGCGTACGCGCCCAGGAAGACGGAGCCGGCGTGCCGGATGCGGGGCAGGAGGGCCTCGGCGTCGTCCACGGCCACCGAGAGGTGCTCCGGCGCGTACTCGTTGACGAAGGCGATCGCGTCGTCGAGGCCGTCGGCCACCACCATCAGCCCGGCCGAACCCAGGGAGGCGGCGAGGAACCGCAGCCGGGGCTGGGTCGGGAGCTGGCGGTCCAGCTCGGCCTGCACCGAGTCGGCCACCGACGCATCCGCCGCCACCAGGACCGCCGCCGAGTCGGGCCCGTGCTCGGCCTGGCTCAGCAGGTCGGCCGCCACGTGGGCGGGATCCGCCGTGGCGTCCGCCAGGACGAGCACCTCCGACGGTCCGGCGGGGAGGTCGATGCCGACGTCGCCCAGGACCTCGAGCTTGGCCGCGGTCACCCAGGCATTGCCGGGACCGACGATGCGATCGACCGGGGCCACCGTCCGCGTCCCGTACGCGAGCGCGGCAATCGCCTGGGCGCCCCCCACCACGTAGAACTCGTCGATGCCGAGGAGCCCCGCCGCGCCCAGCAGCACGGGCGACACGCGCCCGTCGCGACCGGCCGGGCTTGCCACGGCGATGCCCCCCACGCCGGAGAGCCGGGCGGGGATGACACCCATCAGCAGCGAGCTCGGATAGGCGGCCTCGCCGCCCGGGACGTAGATCCCGACCCGGTCCAGCGGGCGCCAGACGCGGCCGACCCGGATCCCGGGTGCGACATCCACCCACTGCTCCGCGGGAGGCACCTGTGCGCGGTGGAACGTGGTGATGTGGCGTTCCATCAGCCGCAGTCCGTCGCGCAGCCCGGGGTCCAGTGCGTCCGCGGCCTGCCGGAGCCGCGCCGGAGGTACCCGGATCGGGGCCGGCGTCCCGGCAGGTGCGTCGGCCGGGATCGCCTCGGTCCAGGCGCCGCCATACTCGATTCCGAGCCGCTGCAGGGCCTCGTCGCCGCCCTCGCGGACCGCGCCGACGATCTCCCGCGCCGCCGACCGCACGTCCGCGCCGCTCCCCGCCGTCCTGGCCACCAGCGACCGGCGCCCCTGGGGCGACACGGCGCGCAGGTGGACGCGCCGGAGACGCACCGGCTGCGCCCCGGAGGAGGTGGCCGGGCCGCCTGCGATCCCGGTCACGGGACGAGCAGCTCGATGGGGAGGACCAGGATCCCCGAAGCCCCCGCAGCACGCAGGCGCCCCAGCAGCCCCCACACCTCGTCCGCGCCCACCACCGCGTGGACCGCGACCATGTCCGGCCGTGCCAGCGGCAGGACGCTGGGGGACCCGAGCCCGGGCAGGAGCGCCTCGATCTCCGACAGCGCCGCCAGCGGCGCGTTCATCATCACGTAGCGACGCTCCCTTCCGTCCACGACCGCCTGCAGCATCGTCACGACCTCGGTGGCCGGCCCGTCGGCGCCGGGGTTCGCGACCAGGATCGCCTCGCTCGAGAGGAGCGTCCCGACGGAGCGGAGGCCGTTGACCAGCATCGTCGATCCGGTCGACACCAGGTCCACGATGGCGTCGGCGAGTCCCATGCGGGGAGCCACCTCCACAGCGCCGCTCAGCGGGACCACGTCGACCGGGATCCCGTGCTCGCGGAAGAAGCGGCCCGTGTACGAGGGGTGCGACGTGGCCACCCGTGCGCCGGACAGATCCTCCAGGCGCTGGGCCGGCGCATCGACCGGAACGGCCGCGTCCAGGTGGCAGCGCCCGTAGTGGAGCGACGCCCGCACCTCCAGCCCGCGGCCGGATTCCGCGAGCAGGTTCGCCCCGGTGATCCCCATCTCCGCGACCCCGTCTCCCACGAACTCGACGATGTCCTCGGTGCGGACGAAGAGGATGTCGAGCGGGAAGTTCTCGCAGTGGCTCACCAGCGAGCGCTCCCGGGCGTCGAAGACCAGGCCCGCATCGCGCAGCAGGGCCAGGGTGGGCTCGAGCAGCCGGCCCTTGTTGGGCACGGCCAGGCGCAGGTGCGCGGTCACGGCCGGCTCACGCGCGATCCGGCCTCTGTCGATGCAGCGGCGATGCCGGCCAACCGCGCGCCGCGGCGCTCCAGCGCCTCCCGGTAGCCGCCGGTGCCGTGGTGGAGCCACTGCGCGATGCGTGTGACGGTCGCCGTGCTCGCGCCGGTGAGCCGGGAGACCTCGCCGTAGTGATGGCCGTCGGCCAGCAGGCGCACGATCTGCCAGCGCTGCGCCAGGTCGTGCAGCTCGCCGAGGGTGCAGAGGTCGCGCATGAACCGCGACGCCACGGCACGATCGTCCAGGTCAACGATCGCGTCGAGCAGTTCGTCCGTCTCCGGCGTCTGCCACGTCGCTTCGGGTGCGAGCATCGTTGCGGCCCTTTCCATCCGTGCTGTCGTAGTAGCATGCTAGCATGACAGCACGCAGTGGCGCAGGCCGTCCAGCGTTCGATCTCCTCCCGTCGGTGGATCTGCTCGACGGCCGGGTGGTGCGCCTGCGGCGCGGCGACCCCGCGTCGGCCACGATCTACGACGACGCCCCGGCCGCGGCGGCCCGGCGCTGGGCGGCCGGGGGTGCGACGCTGCTGCACGTCGTCGACCTGGACCGCGCGCTCGCCGCGCGGGAGGGAGGCGGTGATGCGATCGGCTCCGTGGTCCGGGCGTGTGTCGGGGCGGGGATCGGCTGCGAGGTGGCGGGGGGGCTCCGCGACGAGGACGCGGTGCGCCGGGCGCTGGATCTGGGCGCGGCCCGGGTGGTCCTGGGCACGGCGCTCCTCGCGCACCCGGAACTCGTCGAGCGGCTCGTGGCGCGACACGGTCGGTCGCGCATCGTCGCGGCGCTCGACGTGCGGGATGGCCGCGCAGTGGGGGAGGGCTGGCATCCGGGCGCGCCCGGATCGCCCCTCGGGGGCGTCGTGGGGCGACTGCTGGCGGCGGGTGCCAGCATCCTCGAGGTGACCTCGATCGCCCGGGACGGCACCATGGCGGGCCCCGACCTGGGACTCCTCGCGCGCGTCCGGGCGCTGGCACCGGATGCCGTGCTGATCGCCTCGGGCGGGATCCGCGATGTGCGCGACCTCTGCGCGGTCCGCGACCTGGGCTGCGACGGAGCGATCCTGGGACGCGCGATCTACGAGGGGGCGTTCACGCTCGCGGAGGCCCGGGCCGCGCTGGGTACCTGACCGCTCCGCGGATGGTCCGACAGGGCGGGCCCGCGATGGTGCGACAGGCCGTTCGGTCGCCGGCCCCGCACGCCGGGCAGGCGGGTCAGTGCGCGGCCGCGGCCTCTTCCTTCCGGTGCGCGTCGATCACCTTCTGGGCGATGTGCGCCGGCACTTCCTCGTAGTGGTCGAGGGAGGCGGCGAACGTGCCCCGGCCGGCGGTGAACGCGCGCAGCTCGGTGGCGTAGGTGGAGAGCTCCGCCTGCGGCACCTGGGCGTGCACCACCTGCACGCCGTTGCCGGCGCTGTCCATCCCCAGCACGCGGCCCCGGCGCGTGTTCAGGTCGCGGTTGACGTCGCCCATGTACGCCTCGGGGACCCGGATCTCGACGTCCATGATCGGCTCGAGCAGGACCGGGCTCGCGTCCTGGAGCCCCTTCCGGGTGGCCATGGAGGCGGCCAGACGGAACGAGAGCTCGTCGGAATCCACCGGGTGGAAGGACCCGTCGTACAGGGTGGCCTTGAAGTCGATCACCGGGTACCCGGCGATGACGCCCTTGGACGCCACGTCGCGGACGCCCTTCTCGACGCCGGGGAAGAACTGCTTGGGGACCACGCCGCCCACGACGCGCTCGGTGAACTCCACGCCGCCGCCCGGGTTCGGCTCGATCTCGATCCAGACGTGCCCGAACTGCCCGTGCCCGCCGGTCTGCTTCTTGTGCCGCCCCTCCACCTGGGTGCGACCCCGGATCGTCTCGCGGTACGGGATGCGTGGGCTGTGCGTGAGCACGGCGGCGCCGAACTTGCGCTTGAGCCGCTCCACCAGGACCTGGATCTGGTTCTCGCCAACGGCCCAGAGGAGCTGCTCCCCGGTCTCCACCTCGCGCTCGACGCGAACGGTCGGCTCTTCCTCGACGAGCCGGCCCAGCGCCTGGCCCATCTTGTCCAGGTCGGCCTTGGTCTGCGGCTCGATCGCCACGGCGAGGGTGGGCGCGGGGAAGCGGAGCGGCGGGATCGTCAGTGGCCGCTCGCGCGCGGTGAGCGTGTCGCCGGTCAGCGTCGCGGTCAGCTTCGCCACGGCGCCGATCTCCCCGGCGCGCAGCTCGCCCACGGCCTCCTGGTCCTTGCCGTGGAGCGCCAGCACCTGGCCGATGCGCTCCTCCTCGCCCCGGACGGGGTTCCAGACGTGGTCGTGACTCCGGATGGTGCCGGCGAGGACGCGGAAGAAGGTGAGCCGGCCCACGAACGGGTCCGCCGTGGTTCGGAAGACGTGCAACAGCAGTGGTGCCGCCGGGTCGGGCGCCACCTGGACCGGCTTCCCGTCGCCGCCGAGCGCGGCGATCGCGCCGCGGTCCACGGGCGAGGGAAGGTACGCGACGATCGCGTCCAGGAGCCCGTTCATGCCGATGCCACGGGCGGCAGACGTGACCACGACCGGGGCGATCAGGCTCCGCCGGACCGCGTCCGCGACGCAGGCCTCGAGCTCGGCGTCGGTGATCTCCTCGCCCTCGAGGTACTTGGTCATCACCTCGTCCGATGCCTCGGACGCCGCCTCGAGCAGCTGGTCCCGCCGCCGTGCCACCTCGTCGGCCAGCTCCGCCGGGACCGGGCCCGTGCTCTCCTGGTCGCCCTTCCAGGTGTGCGCCACGCCGTGCACCAGGTCCACGTAGCCCCGGAACGAATCGGCCGCGCCGATCGCCACCTGCAGCGGTGCGATCTTCTGGCCGAAGCTCTCGCGCAGCCGATCGAGGGCTGCGCCCGGGTCCGCATTCTCCCGCTCGCACCGGGTGAGGACGAAGAGCGCCGCCACGCCGGTGTCGCGGCCCAGCTGGACCGCCTTCTCCGTCCCCGCCTCGACCTCGCCGGACGCGTCCATGGCGATCAGCGCCGCGTCCGCGGCCGCGAACCCCTGGATCACCTCGCCCACGAAGTCCGCGTATCCGGGGGTGTCCACGATGGTCACGCGGTGGTCACCGTGATCCAGCGACGCCACGGCGAGTGCCAGCGACAGGTGCCGCTTCTGCTCCTCGGGTTCGAAGTCCAGGCTGGCCGTTCCATCGTCGACCCGTCCGAGCCGGCTGATCGCCCCGGCGCTGTGCAGGAGATGCTCGGCCAGCGTCGTCTTCCCGGTGCCGGCATGACCGGCCAGGACGACGTTCCGGAGTCGGGTCGGTTCGACAGTCTTCATCTAGGGCAGCCCTTCCTGTGCGGGTCAGCGGGCGAAGGCCGGGGGCGCGGCCCGGTCATTCTAGTAGAATGGCGCGCGATGTCCGGACATTCCAAGTGGGCCCAGATCAAGCGCCAGAAGGGCGCCAACGACGCCAAGCGCGGCGCGGTCTTCACCAAGGTCGCCCGCGAGATCGCCATCGCAGCGCGCGCCGGGGGCGGTGACCCTGACGGCAACTTCAAGCTCCGGCTCGCCATCGAGAAGGCGCGGGGCGTGAACATGCCGATGGAGAACATCAAGCGCGCCATCGATCGCGCCACCGGCGGGGCGGAGGCGGAGCAGTTCGAGGAGATCACCTACGAGGGCTACGGTCCCGGCGGGGTGGCGATCCTCGTGGAGACCGCGACGGACAACCGGAACCGCACGGCGGCGGACGTGCGTGCGATCTTCACCAAGCACGGCGGGCAGCTCGCCGGGGGCGGCGCGGTCGCCTGGCAGTTCGAGGCGCGCGGCCAGATCACCATTCCGCGCGAGGGGCAGGACGCGGACGAGGTGGCCCTGCTGGCGATCGACGCGGGCGCCGAGGACGTGGACACCGATGCGGACCCGCTGGAGGTCTACACGGCGCCCACGGACCTGGAGGCCGTGCGCCGTCAGCTGGAGTCGGCCGGCGTCAGGATCGAGACCGCCGAGCTGACCATGCAGGCGAAGAACACGATCGAGGTGGACGCCTCGAGGGCGCGCGCGAACCTCCGCCTGATCGAGCATCTCGAGGATCACGATGACGTGCAGCGGGTCACCGCGAACTTCGAGATCCCCGACGAAGTGATGGCCGAGGCGGCCTCGGCTTGATCGTCCTCGGGATCGACCCGGGCACGGCACTCACCGGATATGGCGTCGTGGAGCGCACGGGCTCCCGCATCCGGGCCATCGACTACGGTTGCGTGGAGACGCCGTCGGACCGGCCGCTGGCCGAACGTCTCCTCGAGATCCGCGCGTCTGTTGCGGACCTGATCGACCGCCATGGACCTTCGGCGGTCGCGGTCGAGCGGCTCTTCTTCAACCGCAACGTGCAGACCGCCTTCGCCGTCGGCCAGGCCCGGGGCGTGGTGCTGCTGACCGCGGCCGAGCACGGGTTGCCGGTCTTCGAGTTCACCCCGAACGAGGTCAAGACCGCCGTCACGGGGTACGGACGGGCGCCCAAGGACCAGGTGCAGCGGATGGTCCAGGTGGTGCTCGGGCTTCCCGAGCTGCCGCGGCCCGACGACGCCGCCGACGCGCTCGCGATCGCCGTCTGCCTGGCCCACAGCCGGACGGCAGCGGCATGAAGGGCTCCGGCAGCGCGATGGGCCGTATCGGCATCGTGGCGGAGCACGGCCGCGGGATGGGCCACAGCCGCGGGATGGGCCACAGCCGCCCGGCGGAGGGCGGCCGGCCGCGGGGCGGCATCGCGGACCTCGGTGGCATGGCCGCGGGCGGCATGGCGAACCTCGGTGGCATGGCCGCGGGTGGCATGGCCGAGCACCGCAGCCTCGAGGAGCACAGTGACCCGATGATAGGCCCCGGTCGGACGACCCCTCCCGTGGACTCGGCGAGATGATCGCGTCGCTGAGGGGCACGGTGGACGCGATCTTCGCGGACTCGCTGGTGCTCGAAGTGGGCGGGATCGGCTACCGCGTCTTCGCCGGCCCCGGGACCCTGGCGGCGGCGCGCCAGGGTGAGACGCTGAAGCTGCGCACGCACCACCTGGTGCGCGAGGACGTGCAGGCGCTCTACGGGTTCCGCACGACAGAGGAGCTGGGCTTCTTCACGCTGCTACTGACCGTGACCGGCGTCGGGCCGAAGGTGGCGCTCGCGATCGTCTCGTCCCGGCCGGTGACGGACCTCCAACTGGCGGTGATGCAGGGGGACGAGGCGGTCCTGACCGCCGTGTCCGGGGTCGGCAAGCGACTGGCCGGGAGGATCGTCCTCGAACTGCGGGAGAAGGTGGCCGCCGCAGGCATGGCGGCAGCCGGAGCCCCGGGACGCGGACCGGTCGCCGGAGCCACCGAGTCGGAGGTCGTGGCGGCGCTGCAGGCGCTGGGCTACTCGCAGGCCGAGGCCCGGGAGGCCGCCCGCGGCGCGGCGACCGATACCGCGTTCGACGCCTCGCTCGAGGAACGTGTCAAAGCCGCGCTGCGGCGGCTCCGGCGGGAGTAGCGACGCCAGCGGCTGTCCCCCAGCCGTTCCAGCTCGGGCACGTCGTCGGTCCGACCTGCGAGGTGGGTGGCCGCTTCCGCCCGGGCCACTTCGTCAGTCGGGCCGCTTCCGCTCGGGGCACGTCGTCGGTCCGACCTGCGAGGCGGGCGGCGCGCCCCGTCGTGACCGCCCACCGGTGGCTTCGCCCACTCGAGGCCACGCGGGCTGGACGCAGCCGGACCTGCACCTGGTGCGGTATCGGCCGGCCGCTGCGACCCGCCTGCCGCCTGCCACCTGCCACCTGCCGGCCACCGCAGCGGGCCGTGTCGGCCGGCCACCGGTCCGATGTCTGCCGGCCGCCTGCCACCCCGGCGAGGGGTCACCAGCCACCTGACTGCCGGCCACTGTGCAACGACAGGCCCAACGCGCGGAGACCCAGATCGGCCGGGCGCGGATAGCCCCACTGCGCCGAGACCCGGATCGGCCGGGCGCGGGTAGCCCCGTGCGCGGAGACCCGGATCGGCCGGGCGCCGACGTGCCACGCGGCCGATGCCGACTTCCTGCAGAAGGTGCACGGCGAGAACCGTATCCGGACGCATGCCGGGCAAGTGGCTCTGCATCCTGCAGGAAGTGCGCCAGGAGAGCCTTACTCCCACTGTGCGGGTCTCGGGGGGCCGGATCAGGGTTCCGCGACCGCCCACGCGCCGGATCACGGTGCGCACATGGTCGCGTGCCGTCGCCGCCCCGCCGGGCTGCTCCTGCAGGAAACGTCGCCGAGCCGACATACGGTTCTCCGCGCGCACCAATCGCAGGGAAGGCCTCGAACAGAAGGTCTCGAACGTCGAGGCTCTCTTGCCGGGCTGCGGGACGAGGGCGAGCGGCACCACGCGCGAAGGGCCGGCTCTGTTCCCAAGGGTGCGGCCCGACGGCATCGGACACGCGAGAGGGTCCGGCAGAGCTGTCCGCTCGGGCGGCCCGACGGCAGGGGGACCGCGACACAGTCCGCCTCGCTCGCTGGGGCTCGGGCCGACAGGGTCGCCGCAGCCCGCGAGACCCGGGGTAGGTCGGTGGGTCCGGCACGGGCCGGCGGACTGGCTGGGGTCGGTGGATCCGGGGCGGGCCGGGATGCGGCACGGGCCGGCGGACTGGCTGGGGTCGGTGGGTCCGGCACGGGCCGGGATGTGGCACGGGCCGGCGGACTGGCTGGGGTCGGCGGACGCGGCCGCCTCGCCGGTTCGGACCGCGACGTGAACACCCGTTCTCAATGGAGATCCGCGGACCTCCGGCACCTGCTAGACTGCGGCCCGATGGATCCCACGCCCCGCGTCGTCGGACCGGCCGCGCTCGCCGTGGAAGAGGCCGTCGTCGAGACGAGCCTGCGGCCGCGCCACCTCGACGAGTACGTGGGTCAGGAGCAGGTCAAGCGGAACCTCGGGACGCTCCTCGAGGCCGCGCGTCGTCGCGGAGAAGCCGCGGACCACATCCTCCTGTACGGTCCGCCCGGCCTGGGCAAGACCACGCTGGCGAACATCATCGCCCGCGAGCTGGGCGTCAACATCCACACCACCAGCGGGCCCGCCGTGGAACGCGCCGGCGACCTCGCCGCGATCCTCACCAACCTCGAGGAACGCGACGTCCTCTTCATCGACGAGATCCACCGGCTGAACCACACGGTGGAGGAGATCCTCTATCCGGCGATGGAGGACTTCGTCATCGACGTGATGATCGGCCGGGGGCCCAGCGCGCGCAGCCTGCGGCTCTCGCTCAAGCCGTTCACCGTCGTGGCCGCGACCACGCGGGCGGGGCGCGTCGGCGGACCGCTGCGAGACCGCTTCGGCGCCATCTACCGGCTCGAGTACTACGACGCGGCCGATCTCTCGGCGATCGTGCGGCGCTCCGCCTCCATCCTGGGCGTGGCGATCGACGATGACGCGGTCGACATCCTGGCCCGCCGGGGCCGCGGCACGCCGCGCGTCGTGAACCGGCTCCTCAAGCGCGTCAGGGACCACGCGGAGGTCCACGGGGAGTCGCGCATCACGGCGCCCCAGGCCGAGGCCGCCATGCGCGAGCTGGAGATCGACGACGAAGGGCTCGACACCACGGACCGGCGACTCCTCCTCGCCATCGTGCAGAAGTTCGCCTCCGGGCCGGTCGGCGGTGCCGCGCTGGCGGCCGTCATCGGCGAGGAGGTCGAGACCGTCGAGGACGTATACGAGCCGTACCTGCTCCAGCTCGGCTTCCTGGACCGCACCCCGCAGGGTCGCGTGGCCACCGAGCGGGCCCGCGATCACCTGCGCCGGCTCGGATTCGAGGTGCCCCAGCCCCGTCGCCTCGATCGTGTGGACCCGGGGCTCTGGGACGGCCTGACCAGCGAGGGCGCGAGAGAGGCGGGCGAGGATCCTGCCGGCGCCGCCGGAGCCTCCGGGCAGGCGTCCGTGTCGCAGGAGCCCGCGTCGTGACGCAGGAAGACGGCCTGGCGCTGGCCGTCCACGGCCTGACCAAGTCGTACGGCGCCACGCCGGCGCTCCAGGGACTCGACCTCGCCGTCCCGGCCGGCGTCGTGTACGGCTTCCTCGGCCCCAACGGCGCGGGCAAGACCACGACGATCCGCTGCCTGACGGGCCTCATCCGGCCCGACGGCGGCAGCATGGAGCTGCTCGGCGACCCGTTCACGTGGCGCGACCGCCACCGGCTCGAGCAGATCGGGTCGCTGGTCGAGGCGCCTGCCTTCTACCCCTACCTGTCCGGCCGGGACAACCTGCGCGTCATCGCGGCCACCGGGGCGCCCCCGGCCGCCGGCCGGATCGACGAGCTCCTCGACCTCGTCGGGCTGAGCGAGCGTGCCGCCGACAGGGTGGGCGGCTACTCGACCGGGATGCGCCAGCGACTGGGCATCGCGTCGGCGCTCCTCTCGGATCCCCGGCTCCTCATCCTCGACGAACCCGCAAACGGCATGGACCCGGCGGGGATCGTGGCGATGCGGGCCACGCTGCGCTACCTGGCGGGGCAGGGGAAGACCGTCTTCGTCTCCAGCCACATCCTCCCCGAGGTCCAGCAGCTGGCCGACGTGGTGGGGATCGTCGACCACGGCCGCCTCGTGCGGCAGGGCCCGCTCGACGAGTTGCTGCGCCAGACCGGGCACGTGCGCGTGCGCGTCGTCGCGGCGGATCGGGCCGCGGCCCGCGTGCAACTCGAGCGGCTGGCGGGAGCGGACGCCGTCTGGGAGGAGGATGCTCGCGAGGCGGCAGGCAGCGCCCGTCCCGTCTCGTCAGGCGGCGCGGCAGGGGAGGCCACTCGCGCCACGGTGGACGGCGCCACGGTGGACGGCGCCACGGCGGACGGCGCCGCAGGCGCCGGCGGTCACGCACCGGCGGTCGATACCGCAGGCGCCGGCTGGATCACCGTCCGCGTCGATCCGTCCCGCGCCGGCGAGGTGAACCGCATCCTGGCCCAGGCAGGGATCTTCGCCACCGGCCTGGAGTCGGGCAGCGACCTCGAGACGCTCTTCCTCTCCCTGACAGGCACCGCCTGATGCCGCCGCGAACGTGCCACTCGAGGGTGAATGCGCGGTGCCTGCTGCCACGGCGAGGGCACCGCTGATGCGCCTGCTGCAGGGCGAGCTCCGCAAGCTGGTGCGCCGCCCGGCGTCGTTCATCACCCCCGGGATCTTCCTCGGCGTGCTCGTACTGCTGTTCCTCGCGGTCGGGGCGAGCTACCGGACGGTGGGGCAGGTGCCCTCGGGCCAGGGCGGCGGGCCCGAGGCCCAGGCCGCCATCCGTTCGCTGCTGCAGTTCCCCGGCGCCTACGGCGCCGTGGTCTCCTTCATCGCCAGCATCGGCGGCCTCTTCGCGATCGCCTACGGCGCCGCGGCGGCCGGGTCCGACTGGGCGTGGGGCATGGTCAGGGTGGCGGTGGCGCGGGGCGAGAGCCGCAGCCGGTACATCCTCGCGAAGCTCGCGGCCGTCCTGATCCTGCTGGTGCCCGCCTCGCTGCTCGCCTTCCTGGTCGGCGTCGCTGCGGTTGCGGTGGCCGCCTCGCTGGCCGGCCTCGGGATCGCCGGCATGGGCGACAGCCCCGCCCTGCAGGCCCTGCCGTGGTTGCTCACCCGGGGCTGGCTGGGCCTTTCCGAGCAGGCGGCCATCGGGTTCGCCATCGCCACCCTCGCGCGGAGCCAGCTGGCGGGGCTCGGCGTGGGCGTCGGGATCTACTTCGTCGAGTCGTTCGCCGTCAGCTTCTGGCCGGAATGGGTCCGCTACCTCCCATTCAGCGTGGTCGGGTCGCTGCTGCGCGACCCGGCATCGGTCCTGGCGGCCGGCGAGCAGGCCAGCCGATACACGATCGACCAGGCGCTGGCCCTGCTGCTGGTGCTCGCCTATCTGGCCGCGTCGGCGCTCGTGTCCGCGGTCGTCCTCGAACGGGCCGAGATCACGGGGTGAGCGACCTGGACCGCGGTCCGGCGCGGCGGAGCGGCCCGTCGGATCCGGGGCCGGCTGCCGTTGGCCCGGCTCCAACCCCCTCGACCTGGGCCCCGCCCGGCCGGCCGCTCCGGTTCGAGGCCCTCTCGACGCCCACCGACCCCGCGACCCGGGCGCGAAGGGGACGCCTGACGCTCCCGCACGGCACCGTCGAGACGCCCACCTTCATGCCGGTCGGCACGAACGCGACGGTGAAGGCGCTCGACCCGGATGATCTGCATGAGGTCGGTGCGGCCATGATCCTGGCCAACACGTACCACCTCTACCTGCGGCCCGGGCACGAGCGGATCGCCCGACTGGGAGGGCTGCACGCCTTCATGGCCTGGGACCGGCCGATCCTGACCGACAGCGGCGGTTTCCAGGTGGTCAGCCTCGCGGACCTCCGGGAGATCGACGACGACGGCGTGACGTTCCGCTCCCACCTGGACGGCTCGACCCACCGGTTCACCCCCGAGCACTCGATCGCCGTCCAGGAGGCGCTCGGTGCCGACGTCGCCGTGGCGCTCGACCATCCGGTCCCTCCGCACGCCTCGGCGCGTGCGATGGTGGAGGACGCGATGGCGCGCACGCACGCCTGGGCCGAGCGCTCGCTGGAGGCGCACCGGAGGCCGGACCAGGCGCTCTTCGGCATCGTGCAGGGCGGGCTCGAGCCGGACCTCCGCGCCGAGTCCACGCGTGCCATCGCCGCGCTGCCGTTCGACGGCATCTGCATCGGCGGGCTCGCCGGCGACGAGACGCCCGGGCAGCGGCGGGCGGCGCTGGACGTCGCGGTGCCGCGCCTCGCCGATGACGCTCGGCCGCGCTACCTGATGGGCCTGGGGTCGCCGCTGGACATGCTCGACGCGGTCGACGCCGGGATCGACCTCTTCGACTCCGTGCTGCCGGCCCGCGTCGCACGCAACGGCACCCTCTGGGTCCCAGGCGGGCGCATCAACATCCGCAACGCGCGCTTCCTGGACGATCCCCATCCCGTGCTCGAAGGCTGCCCGTGCCGCCTCTGCCGGTCGTTCTCGCGGGCCTACCTGGCCCATCTCTTCCGGGCTGAGGAGCTCCTCGCGTACCGGCTCGCAACTTGTCACAACCTGACCTTCACCCTAGACTTCATGGCGCGTCTGCGGCAGTCGATCGAGGCCGGGACGTTCCACCAGTTCCGGCGCGAGGAGGCGGCGCGTCGCGTCCCGGATGATCTCCACGCCACCGGGCGGCGTGACAGGTAAGCTGTCACGAACCTGCAGTGAAGTGACAGTCGAGGGGCATCGCCTAGGCTGACGGTGCCCCGCGGAGGCGAGGCATGGGAACCAAGAACCGCCCTCACCGCGAAGCCAAGAAGAAGCCCAAGGAATCGGTGTCCAAGGGCCGGATCCAGCCGCTCCTCGACGCTCCACCGCAGAACGTGGAGGTGATCAAGCCGCGACGCAAGCCGCGTGACGAGGAGGAATCGGAGGAGGCCTGAGGCCCGTCCGAGGACCCGGACGGGAGAGGAGAGCATGGCCATCACGGGAGCCGGTCAGGCGACCGGAGCAGCAAGAAACGGGGACGGCGCGGCGGACCGTGCCAGCGCAGAACGGACGAAGGCCGTCGACGCCGCGATCCTCGCCATCGAGAAGCAGTTCGGCCGCGGGTCGATCATGCGGCTCGGCTCCCGCGAACGCCAGCAGGTGGACGCCATCCCCACCGGGTCGATCGCGCTGGACCTCGCGCTCGGCGTGGGCGGCATCCCCCGCGGGCGGATCACCGAGGTCTTC